>JAUWCW010000215.1 GCA_030609125.1 Candidatus Rokuibacteriota bacterium | reverse complement strand
GAAGAAGCCCGAGGAGATGTCGAGACAGAAGGAGAGGTTCCTCGCTGGAGCGGCGGAGATGAGGGTCCCACCGGCCAAGGCCGAGGAGGTCTTCGACCTCATGGCCCACTTCGCCGGGTACGGCTTCAACAAGTCCCACAGCGCGGCCTACGCGATGATCACCTACCAGACCGCCCACCTGAAGGCGCACTACCCTGTTGAGTTCATGGCCGCCCTTCTGAGCAGTGAGGCGGAGAATACCGACAAGGTGGTCAAGTGCATCGCCGAGTGCCGTGAGATGGACATCCCCGTTCTGCCGCCGGACGTCAATCTCAGCGAACAGCAGTTTACCGTCGTCGAGGGAGGCATCCGGTTCGGGCTGGCTGCGGTGAAGAACGTCGGCGAGGCGGCCATCGAGTCTATCCTCGCCACCCGCGGCGCCCACGGGCCGTTCTCCTCCCTCTCAGACTTCTGCAAGCATGTTGATCTGCGCAAGGTGAACCGGCGCGTCCTCGAGGGCCTCGTCAAGTGCGGGGCATTCGACTCCCTGGGGGCCCGCCGGTCGCAGCTCATGGAGTCACTCGACGCCGCCATCGAGTCGGCCCAGGCCATTCAGCGGGACCGCGCCCAGGGGCAGACGAACCTCTTCGGCGCCATCGACCCCGAGGAGGGGCCGGCTCTTCCGGACATCGAGGAGTGGCCCGAGAACAAGCTTCTTGCCCTGGAAAAGGAATCACTCGGGTTCTACATAACGGGCCATCCCCTCGCCGCGTACTCCCGCGACCTGGAGCGCCTGACCGTTCACAGCAGCGACCTCTCCGGTGTCGGCGACGGCAAGGACGTTCGCGTAGGGGGGCTGGTCTCGGCCATCAAGCACCACGTCAACAAAAAAGGAGAGCCCATGGCCTTTGCCACCATCGAGGATCTCTACGGTTTCACCGAGGTGGTGATTTTCCCCAAGGTTTTCCAGGCGGCCGCGGCGGTTCTCCAGGAGGAGGCGCCCCTTGTCGTCAGGGGGAGGGCGGACGTGAGCGAAACGAGCGTCAAGATCATAGCCGACGAAATCCTTCCACTCGACCAGGCGAAGGAGGCCTTTTTCAAGAGTCTCCACATCAGGTTCATGGCCCCCGGCGTAACCAGGGAGTTTCTGGAGAGCCTCGATCAGCTTCTGAGGGAACACCGCGGCACCTGCCCCATCACGTTTCATGTTACGATACCGGACCATAGCGAAACCGTTCTCACCGCCGGAAACGGCCACCGGGTGAAGCCCTCGCAGGGGCTTATCCGGGAGCTGGAGCAGCTTCTCGGCTGCGACGCGGTGGAGTTGGAGTGAAGCCATGAGCGAGACGATCCTCGATTTCGAAAAGCCCGTACTCCAACTCGAGGCCGGACTCGAGGAGTTGAAGCTGCAGGGGAGCGCGGACAAGTCCCGGCGGGGGGCCATACGCAAGCTCAGAAAGAAGCTCCAGAAACTCCGTCACGAAACCTTCTCCAACCTCACCCCGTGGCAGAGGACGCTTCTGGCGCGGCACCCCGACAGGCCCTACTTTCTTGACCTGGCGGGGCTGATGTTCGAGGAGGCGACGGAGATCCACGGGGACAGGGCTTTCCGGGACGACCCCTCCATCGTCATCCTGCTGGCGCGATTCGAGGGCAGTTCGGTGGTCGCCGTGGGACACCAGAAGGGGCGGAACGTGAAGGACAACATCTACCGCAACTTCGGCATGCCCCATCCGGAGGGGTACCGCAAGGCGCTGCGTGCCATGAAGCTGGCGGAGAAGTTCGGCAAGCCGGTGCTGACCTTCATCGACACTCCGGGAGCGTATCCCGGCATCGCAGCCGAGGAGAGGGGCCAATCGGCAGCCATCGCCCGCAACATCTACGAGATGTCACGGCTCAGAGTGCCGGTGATCACCACCGTGATCGGTGAAGGCGGCAGCGGCGGCGCCCTGGCCATCGGTGTGGCCGACAGGGTCCTGATGCTCGAGAACTCCGTTTACTCCGTGATCTCCCCTGAGGCCTGCGCCGCCATCCTGTGGCGCAATGACAGATCGCGGGCGCCGGAAGCGGCGGACACGCTGAAAATAGCCGCCCAGGAGGCGCTGCGCTTCAAGCTTGTCGACGAAGTCGTCCAAGAGCCCCCTGGGGGAATACACCGCGACCGTGTCATGGGCGCCAACGTGCTGAGGAGGGTCATCCGGCGCCACCTCCGGGAGTTGACCGGGCAGCCCCTGGAAGACGTCCTCTCCGCGAGGCTGGAGAAGTACCGTTCCATGGGCGAGTTCGACCAGAATCCGGAACCGGAGAAAAAGGCGCCTTCCGAGGAGCCTCTGTTGCCATCCTGAACCCTTCGGCCCGTCATTCCGGGTTAGAAGCGCAGCTGGAGGATCCCGCCCCAGGAGATCCCGTCGATGACCCTTCCCTCGACGCCGATCCCGAACCGGGGGCTGAGGTTCCAGATCAGTCCCACCGGGATGTGGATGACAGGGACGAACTCCTCCACCTTGACCTCTTCTCCCTCGCGGTCGTAGGTGCCTTCGGCGTAGCCGATCCCCAGGCCGAGGCCGACGTAGGGGTGGAGCGGGGATGAGGGCTTGATATCCCAGTAAGCCGTTACGGTTCCGGCCACAATGTCCACTGCCCCGCCGCCGACAACGGGGATGTCGTCGGAGTTCTCCTGCCAGAGACCGAAGCCGTCGGTGCTGCCAACGTCCAGGGTCAGGCCGACGCTGAAAACCCCCGATGGACCGCCATTGCCGTAGAAGCGCAGCTCCCCGCCGATCATGGTGCCGTCGACGCTCGGGTGCTCCTCGAAGAGCAGGCCCAGGATCCAGTCGGGGACACCGTAGTGTCCGCCTCTCACGCTCACGCCCCAGCTGGGGCCGGTCCCCCCGGAATCGTTGGCCGCCGCCGGGGCGGGCGTGACGGCGAGGGCAAGGAGCAGACCGGACACGGCGAGGAGGGGGGCCGATTTTCTGAACTTCCGGGGCATGGGTTTCTCCTTTCGCTTTCGCAGCAGAATGGTAAAGTACCTCCGGGAGGCATGTCAACTGTGCAGGGATCGGGTAAGCGTTCATGTTGACAGCGTTTTCCAAAGGAAATATCATGTATGGGGCAATAACGTTTCGGTAATCCAAGCGGTTTCAGCGACCCTCCCCTCCTGAGTTCCGGAAAGGCTCCGGATCGGTTTTTCAGAAAGAGGGTGCGCGGAGAAAGAGGGGCGGCAGTTGCAGGAAAAGACAAAGAGAGATTATTACGAGGTACTGGGGGTTTCGAGGAACGCCTCCCAGGACGAGATCAAGAAGATCTACCGGTCGCTGGCGATGAAGTACCACCCCGACCGGAATCCGGGGGATCAGGACGCAGAGGAGGCCTTCAAGGAGGCGGCCGAGGCCTACGAAGCGCTGGGCGACCCGACGAAGAGGGAGTTGTACGACACCTACGGGTTCGCAGGGCTCAAGGGGACCGACTTCAGACCGTTTACCTCCTCTGACGACATCTTCTCCTCCTTCGGGGACATTTTCGGAGATCTTTTCGGCTTCGGGCGGGCGAGCCGCCGGGGCTCGGACCTCCGGTACATGATGGAGTTGACCTTTGAGGAGGCCGCCAGGGGGATAAAGAAGACCATTGAGATCGAGAAGCCGGCGGTCTGTCCGTCCTGTCAGGGCGGCCGCGCCGAGAAAGGAACCGAGCCCGAGATCTGCACGCAGTGCCGCGGGCAGGGTCAGGTCATGCGGAAGCACGGCTTTCTCCACATCAGCACTTCCTGCCCGTCGTGCAGGGGAGAGGGGAGAATCATCCGCAAGCCCTGCAAGGAGTGCAGGGGAACGGGCCAGATAAGGCGGAAAAATGATCTGGACGTGGATATCCCGGCCGGCGTCGAGAGTGACGCGGTCCTGCGCATGAGGGGTGAAGGGATGCCGAGCCCCTCCGGAGGCCCTCCGGGAGACCTCCTCATCGGTATCCACGTCGGGGAGCACGAGTTTTTTCAGAGGCGGGGAGCGGATCTTTTCATGGTGCTTCCCATCTCATTTGTACAGGCGGCACTCGGGGACTCGGTTGAGATCCCGACCTTGGAAGGGGAGGAGGAAATGAAAATCCCCGCCGGGACGCAGCCGGGTGCCGTTCTCACCATGAAGGGAGGAGGCATCCAGGTCGGGAGGCAGCGCGGAGACCTGCACGCCCGGGTCGACGTGAAGATCCCCGCCAGATTGACGGCTGAACAGAAGGAGATTCTGAGACAGTTCGCCGCCACGGTGGGGAGTTCGCCCAAAGAGAAAAAGTGGTGGAAATTCTAAGGAGCGTATTTCGTGGAAGGCAAAACTATCGATCCAAGAGAGATTGAGAAGGAACTCAAGGAGTTTCTCGGCAAGAAGTTCGGTAATCAGGTTCATCTGGCGGG
>JAUWCW010000097.1 GCA_030609125.1 Candidatus Rokuibacteriota bacterium | reverse complement strand
GCCGTGATCATCATGACCTCCAACATCGGAAGCCGGCATGTCCAGGAGTACGCCACGGATTACGAGAAGATGAAGGGCCTCGTCATGGAGGCGATGTACGAGCGTTTCAAGCCGGAGTTTCTGAACAGGATCGACGAGTTCATCATCTTTCACAGCCTGGACAGGGACCGGATCAAGGAGATAGTGGACATTCAGCTCCGGCACCTGCGGAAGCGTCTCGAGGAGAAGAAACTGGGGCTGGAGCTCACCGATGCCGCCAGGGATCTTCTGGCGCGCGACGGCTACCAGCCCGCTTTCGGCGCCCGCCCGCTCAGGCTTTCCATCCAGAGGCTCATTCAGGATCCGCTCGCCCGCAGGCTCATCGCCGGGGATCTGGGCGAGGGGACGCGCATCGTGGTGGATGCCGAGGGTGACGCGATGGTCTTCAAGGTGCATGATCCTGCTCGCTGATTCGAAATCGGTAATTTCCAGAAGAGGTTAGCCTCGCGGCCGTATTGACAGTGCCCGCCGGTGAGGCGTACAATTTTTGCGCTTTCGACAGAAGTGGGGAGACAGGCAATGGCACTGCGAGTGATGAAGTTCGGCGGGACCTCGGTAGGTTCCCCGGAGAAGATCCGCAACGTGGCGAGGCGGGTCGGACGGGCCTGCGAAGAGGGAGACCGGGTTGTGGTCGTGGTCTCCGCCATGGGCGGAGAGACCGACCGACTCACGAAGCTGGCGCACGATATCGCCTCCCGTCCCGACCGCCGCGAAATGGACGTGCTTCTCTCCAGCGGGGAAAGGGTGAGCATAGCCCTTCTGGCCATGGCTGTGCAGAAGCTTGGACATCCCGCCGAGTCCCTGACGGGACGGCAGGTGGGGATCGTCACCGATGAGGACTTCACCAGGGCGCGGATCCGGGAGGTCAGGGGAGAGAGGCTCCGGAAGGCCCTCGACGAGGGGAAGGTCGCCGTGGTGGCTGGATTCCAGGGGATATCCCCGTCGGAGGATGTGACCACCCTCGGAAGGGGCGGGTCGGACCTGACGGCCGTTGCCCTCGCCGCGGCGCTGCAGGCGGACGTCTGCGATATCTACACCGACGTGGACGGGGTCTACACCGCCGATCCCAACATCGTGCCGCAGGCGCGGAAGCTGGAGCGGATCTCCTACGAAGAGATGCTGGAGATGGCTTCGCTGGGAGCCAAAGTGCTCTATACCCGCTCGGTGGAGTACGCCGCCAGATACAAGGTGCCCATATGTGTCCGGTCCTCGTTCAACGAGGACGAGGGAACCATGGTGATAGAGGAGGACAGGTCGATGGAACAGGTGCTGGTATCCGGAGTGACGCTCAGCAAGAACGATACGAAGCTCACCATCGAGGGTGTGCCGGACCGTCCGGGAATAGCGGCCGGCATTTTCTCCCCTCTGTCGGAGGCGGGGATAAGCGTGGACATGATCGTGCAGAATGTCGGCCGGCAGGGGACGACGGACATCACCTTCACGGTGATGAAGAATGAAGCGGCCAGGGCCATGGAAGTGATGAAGCCCGTGCTGGAGGAGACCGGAGCGGCGGGGGTCACTGCCGACGACCACCTGGCGAAACTCTCCATTGTAGGGATCGGCATGAGGAGTCATGCGGGAGTGGCGGCACGGATGTTCAAGGCCCTGGCGGACGAGGGGATCAACATCTACAGCATCGGCACGTCGGAGATAAAGATCTCGTGTCTCATCGAAGCGAAGTACGGCGAGCTGGCGACGAGGGTTCTGCATGACGCTTTCGGCCTCGAGGCCGGGGCGGGAACGAGGGAAATGGACCTGTGAGAACGAAGAAGGTTTCACTGTACGACACGACCCTCCGGGACGGGGCCCAGGCGGAGGACATATCCTTTTCGCTGGAAGACAAGCTCCGGATCACCAGCAGACTCGACGACTTCGGGATTCACTATATTGAGGGCGGGTGGCCGGGAGCGAACCCCAAGGACGCGGCGTATTTCCGGGAAGCCGGGAAGCTCCCGCTGAAGAACGCCCGCCTGGTCGCCTTCGGCTCCACGCGGAGGGCGAAGAGGAAGGCGGCGGAGGACGACAGCCTGAAGGCGCTCGTCAAGGCCGGCACCCCGGCCGTTACGATTTTTGGAAAGAGTTGGGACCTCCATGTCAAGGACGCCCTGAGAGTGAGTCTGATGGAGAACCTGGCCATGATCTCCGATACCGTCTCCTTCCTGAAGAAGAACGTGTCGGAGGTTATTTACGATGCCGAGCACTTCTTCGACGGGTTTCGCCAGGACAGGGAATACGCGCTGTCGACCCTCAGGGCCGCCGTGAAGGGGGGAGCGGACTGCCTGGTCCTCTGCGACACCAACGGGGGCATGCTGACTCTGGACCTGGTGAAAGTGGTGAGGGAGGTCCAGAAAGCTCTCCCCGGCCAGGGCCTGGGGATCCACGTTCACAACGACTCCGAGACGGCGGTGGCCAACACCATCGCTGCTGTGGCGGGTGGAGTGCGCCATGTTCAGGGTACGGTCAACGGGTATGGGGAGCGGTGCGGGAACGCGAATCTCTGTTCCATCATACCGGCCCTTCAGCTCAAGCTCGGACTGCAGTGTGTCTCGACGGAGAACCTTACGGGGCTGCGTGCGCTCGCGCGCTTTGTCTCCGAGCTGGCGAACCTGCCCCCCTTGAAGCACCAGCCTTTCGTCGGGGACTCCGCCTTCGCCCACAAGGGGGGGGTTCACGTGAGCGCTATCTTGAGAAATCCCCTGACCTACGAGCACATCAGGCCCGAGCTGGTGGGCAACAGGCAGAGAGTGCTCGTTTCGGATCTGTCCGGAAGGGCCAGTATTCTCCAGAAGGCGGCGGAATTCGGCATCGACCTCAAGTCGAAAGACCCCAGGACGACCAGAATCCTCGATCACCTCAAAGAGCTCGAAAGCCGGGGCTTCCAGTTCGAGGGCGCGGAAGCGTCCTTCGAGCTTCTCATCAGGAAGGTCCTCGGGACGCATCGGCGCTTCTTCGAGCTCAAGGGCGCACGGGTTATCGTGGAGAAGCGCAGGGAGAACGAGGAAGCCATATCGGAGGCGACCGTCAAAGTCGCCGTGGACGGGAAGGTAGAGCACACCGCGGCGGAGGGCAAAGGGCCTGTTCATGCTCTGGACGGGGCTCTGCGCAAGGCCCTCTACCGCTTCTATCCCAAACTTCGCGGCGTGGAGCTTATCGACTACAAGGTGAGGGTTCTCACCACCGTGGAAGGGACGGCGGCTCCCGTGCGGGTGCTGGTCGAGTCGGGCGACAAGGATGAGAGGTGGGGCACGGTGGGCGTTTCGGCCAACCTTATCGAGGCTTCATGGCAGGCCCTCGTCGATGCCATCGAATACAAGCTCCTGAAGGACCTGCGCTGATCGAGGTGAAAGGCGCCGATGCAGGCCTCCGTCTTGTGGCCGCGGCCCTTCTTCTGGCGGCGCTTCATGTCCTGGGCCGCCCCGGCGGGCAAGTCCGGAATTTCTCCGTCGCCCAGGATGACGCGTCGCTCGATATCCGCCTGAACATCAATGGGGCCGGGGTCCGCGAGCTCGCGGCTCTCCCGGCGGTGGGACCCGTCATCGCCGCGCGCATCGTGGAACGCAGGCGAGCTGGCGGCGGCTTCAAGTCCCTGCAGGATCTGCTCGATGTGAGAGGAATCGGAGCGGTGACACTGGACCGCATCAGCGGATACTCCTCCGTGGGACGAGAGGAGACCTTCAGTGGGAACGGTGAATGATGTAGTCCGCCGCCGCAATAAGGGCGGGGTGCATGGCGCTGCCTGCAAATGAGGCGAGGTTCTCTTTCGAAGCTTCGGCATACTTGGCGGCGGTGGCGAGGGCCTTTGTGCCGCTGCCGTGCTCTTCAAGGAGAGAAATGACCAGGGCGACGGCTTCATCGCCGGGGTCCCCCTGTGAGACGAGTTCCTCGACAGCGGTCTTCTCCGGACCGGCCGGCAGGTCCTGCAAGAGGTAGATGAGGGGGAGAGTGATGGTGCCCTGCCGGAGGTCGCCGCCGAGAATCTTGCCCAGCTTTTCCGGATCGGCGATGTAGTCCAGGGTGTCGTCGATTACCTGGAAGGCTGTTCCGAGACTCTTGCCGAACTCTTTCAGGTTCCTTGCCTGCGCGGAAGAAGCGCCCCCGAGTATGCCTCCCGTGCGGCAGCCGGCGGCAATGAGACTGGCAGTCTTGAGCGATATGATCTCGAAGTAGGTCCCCTCGGTGATATCCGTCCTTCCCCGCCACTGCCTCTGCAGAACCTCGCCCTCGATCATGTCGAGAGACGCGCGGCAGAGCACCTGGATGATGTCGCGTGGGAAGCGGCGCAGGAGAATGTCGAAGGCGCTGGTGTAGAGGTAATCGCCTCCCAGGACAGCGAAGTGGTTCCCCCACTTGGAATTGGCCGAGGGGGCGCCCCTCCTGAGAGAAGCGCTGTCCAGGACGTCGTCGTGCAGGAGCGTGGCGGCGTGGAGGTACTCCACGACATTGCCGAGGGCCACGTGGTCCTGCCCTTCATAGCCGTTCAGCTTGGCGCAGATGCAGACCAGAAGTGGCCGGAGCCTCTTGCCGCCGCTTCTGGCGATGTACGTCATGATCTCCTGAAGCAGTTCATTGCGGGAATCGAGGCTGTCGAAAATGGAGCGCTCGATGGCCTCCAGGTCAGAGGCGAAAAGGGCCAGCACCTGTTGGTAGGAAAGCTTCCGGTTGCTCTCAACGGAATCTGACACCGGCTCATTCTAATTGAAGGAAAGGTTGTTTTCAACCGGCAGTGGCCTTTCGCCGTGGTCGGAAAGGAACAAAAACGTTGCAAGAAAGGGCTGCAGCGGGTAAAATCCAACCTCTTTTTAAGGTCTTTACTCTTGCCAGGGAGGTCTGTGACAGCAAAATGATGAGATTTATGCGGGAAAAGCCCGTTTTCGTCCTGGGAGTGATCATCTTCGTCGTGGGAGCTTTCGTGGGGACCATCTTCCTCGTCTACGGCATGCAGAGCGGAGGCGGAGGAAGCGGCCCCACGGAGAGGTCGGTCATCGCCGTGGTGGAAGGGGTGGAGATCCCCTACAGCGAGTACGCCGGGATCTACAGCAACCAGATAGAGTTCTACCGTCAGTTCTATCCTGAAATGGGAGCCACCGAGCTGGAAAAGCGGTTCATGCTCAAGGAGAAGGCCCTGGAGGCAATGGTGAATTCACGTCTCCTCCTGGCCGAGGCGGAGAGGATGGAAGTCGTGGTCGGGGACGTCGAGCTGAGGAGGAAGATCGAAAATAACGAGCTCTTTCAGGAAAACGGGCGATTCAGCGACGTGAAGTACCGGCAGATCCTGAGCGCGTCGCGTATCTCGCCGGCAGACTTCGAGGAGAGCCAGAGAGCGGAACTGCTGGCCTCCAAGGTGCGCGCCATAGTGAGCGATGCCGGCAAGGTGACGGAAGCTGAAGTCTGGGAGGATTTCAGGCGGGAGAAGGAAAAGGTCAGGCTTCGGCTGCTGCCTCTGGAGGTGGAGACTTACCGGGGGTGGGTCTCCACGACCGACGACGAGGTTCGGTCGCGCTTCGAGGACAACGCCGGGGAGTACCGCCGTCCCGACAGGATACACGCCGAGTACCTGGCCATCGAGAGCGCGTCCCTGGAGAAGGAAGTGGAGCTTTCCGAGGAGGCGCTGAAGGAGTACTACGACCTGAACCTGGATGACTTCAGGACCCCGCCCCAGATCAGGGCCAGGCACATCCTGATACGGGTCCCCGAGGGGAGCAGCGCCGAAAGAGAGGGAGAACTGCGGGAAAGAGCGGTCTTCGTGCGGGAGAAAGCCCTTGAGGGGGCGGACTTCGCTGAGCTGGCGAAGGAGTTCTCGCAGGATTCCACGGGGACCACCGGGGGAGATCTGGGATGGTTCGGGCGGGGGCAGATGGTGCCGCCCTTCGATGAAGCCGCTTTTGCCCTGCAGGCGGGAGAGGTGAGCGACGTCGTGAGGACCCAGTACGGCTTTCATGTAATCAAGGTGGAGGAGACCAGGGAAGAGGGCGCTCAGGCCTTCGAGGATGTCCGCATCACTCTGGAGGAAGGCTACCGGAAGCAGGAAGCGAGGGACCTGGCGGCCATGACGGCCGAGCAGGTCAGCGATGAGCTTCTGGACGCTGAGTTTGCCGAGGTGGCTGAGAAGTTCGGACTGGAGGTGAAGAGAGTCGACCGGCTTACCAGGGACGCTCTGCTTCCCGGCATGGGATACAGGCCGGAGGTTTCCAGCGACCTCTTCAGTCTCGACGAAGGGCAGATCAGCGAGATCTACCGCCAGGAGAGAGACTATTACGTCTTCAGGATCGCGAAGAAGACCCTCTCCTACATTCCCGGATTCGAGGAGGCCGAAGGTGAGGTCAGGGAAAAGGTGATCGGCGAGAAGGCGGAGGAGAAGGCGCGGAAGGAGGCGCAGAGCATGATCGGCAAGCTGCGGGGCGGGGCGGAGATGAAGTCCGTGGCGTCGATGGTGAAGGGCGAGGTCCTGGAGACGGGTTTTTTCGGCCGGGCCGGCTTCGTCCTCGAGGCGGGGGTCCAGGGAGAGACCTTCGCTGAGTCTTTCAGGGCCGGGGAAGGCAGGTACGGCGGCCCCGTATCCGCCGGCGGGAAGGTCTGGATATTCCAGGTGAAGGAGATGCAGCCCGCCTCGGAAGAGGAGTTTGCTGAAGTGCGGGAAGAGCGCGCCGCGAAGCTGGACAGGGACAAGAAGGATCGCATCTTTGAGAGCTGGCTGGAGAATCTGCGTGGCATAAGATCCGTCGAGATCGATGAGACGCTTCTCGGTACTTAATCCATGCCCCTCTTTGAGTATGTCTGCTCCCGTTGCGGGGAGGAGTTCGAGAAGATAGTGGCCTCGGTCCGGTCCCGGGTGAGTTGCCCTGAGTGCCGTGGGCGGAAGGTGAAGCGGAAATTCTCGCTCTTCGGCGTGAAGAGCGGTGGAAAATTCGTCTCATCTTCAGGCGGCGGGGACTGCAGCGGCTGCTCCGCCAAGAGTTGCAGCAACTGCAAGTAGGCCCGGGCTTCAGCGAACGACACACGACACGACGTCGATGCCGCTGCCCGCAAGAAGTGACGCGATCCGGGGGGAGAGTGCCTCGGCGGTGAGGAGCGTGGGTCTGCCGCGGACGAGAAAATAGAAGCCCGGGACGGAGATGGAGAACCTGTCGTCCGGGCGGAAGAACTCCACGGCCGGGCCGGAGTAGCTGAAGC
>JAUWCW010000347.1 GCA_030609125.1 Candidatus Rokuibacteriota bacterium | reverse complement strand
GTACCCGACGGCGCGTCCTTCTTGAAGCGATGGTGTGACTCGAATATTTCCACGTCATAGGCGTCGCCGAGAATGGGCGCAACATCGGAGAGAACTTTGAAGAGCAGGTTCACCCCGACACTGGTATTGGGCGCGAAGACGATGGGGATCTTGCGGGCCGCCCTCTCCAGCTCCTGCTGCTGCTCGGCGCTCATCCCCGTTGTTCCCACAACCATGGCCTTGCCGTTTTCGGCGGCGATCTCCACGTGCCGGAGAGAAGCCTCGGGGTCGGTGAAGTCGATGACTACGTCTCCGCCGGCAATTATGGTCTCCAGCCGCTCCACAACGGGGATGCCGCGGCTGCCCACGCCTGCCGTCACACCCGCATCCTGACCGACTGTCGAGTGACCTCTTTTTTCGAAAGCCCCTGCAAGGGCGATGCCCTCCTGGTCCTCGAGGGAGGCGATGATTCTTCCCCCCATTCTTCCGCCGGCTCCTGCCACCAATGCCTTGATCATCGTCGGAATCTCCTTCCGTGGAACACTTACACTCAGGGCCCCAGCAGGCCGTAATCTCTCAGCGCCGCCTCGAGTTTCACCCTGCCGCCGTCGCTCATCGGGACCAGCGGCAGGCGCAGTTCAGGGTCGATCTTCCCCATCATCGAGAGGGCTGTCTTTACCGGAATGGGGTTGGTCTCAAAAAACATCGCGTCCGCAAGGGGAGAGAGCCGGTGGTGCAGCTCGGCCGCCTTCGCCAGGTTGCCCTCGAAGAAGGAATCGACCAGCGCCGCCATGTCGGCGGGGGCCACGTTGGACACGACCGAGATCACGCCCTTTCCACCCACGGCCAGCAGGGGAAGCACCGTGAAGTCGTCGCCGGATATAACCGCGACGCTGTCGCCGCAGAGCTGTACGATTCTGCTCACCTGCCTCATGTCCGCCGTGGCTTCCTTCACGCCCACGATATTCGGCATTTCAGCCAGGCGTGCCACCGTTTCCGGGAGAAGGTTGGTCCCTGTGCGGCTGGGGACGTTGTACATGACTATCGGAATGTCGACGTTCCCGGCGATATGACTGTAATGCCGGTAGAGGCCCTCCTGGGTCGGCTTGTTGTAGTACGGCGTTATCAGAAGCGCCCCGTCGGCGCCGGCCTCTTTCGCATGTCTGGTCAGGCGAAGGGCTTCCCGGGTCGAGTTCGAACCCGCCCCGGCGATGACAGGCACCCGCCCTCCCACTGCATCGATGCACACCTCCACGACCCTGTCGTGCTCCTCGTGAGAGAGGGTCGCCGATTCCCCCGTCGTTCCGCAGGGAATGAGCCCGTCCGTGCCTGAGGCAATCTGCCACCCGATCAGTTCCCGGTACGCCTGCTCGTCGAACTCACCGTTGCGAAATGGTGTTACCAAGGCTGTCATTGAACCAGAAAACATCTTCTCTCCTCCCTTGCCCGCAAGAAACAGGCCTTGCCCGCCCCCTTCGGTACACGTCTCTCCCGGGCGGACGTGAAGTCGTGCCGGGACCCCTGCCCTCATCCCCGGCGGGGCGCAGGGTCCTCCTCCCAGGTCTTTCCTTCGAATACGAGATCAGCCTCCCCTTCGAGATACACCTCGCTGAAGACCGTTCCGCGGCGGCGGAAATAAACCGTCAGTTCCTCGCCGCCCCGGGTGGCAAGGCGGACGGGGCTGCGAACCTTCCCCCCCGCGGCAGCCACCAGCGCTGTGGCCACGGAGCCGGTACCGCAGGCCAGAGTTTCGCTCTCCACACCTCTTTCGTAGGTGCGGATCGCCGCCCCTCCGGAGCCCGTGAGCTGGTAGAAGTTGACGTTCGTCCCCTCCGGAGCAAACTCGCGGTGCCGGCGGACGGCCTTTCCCCACTGCTGAACCGGTACGGCCTCGATGTCGTCGACATTCAGGACCGCGTGGGGTACTCCGACAACCATGCAGCCCGGCTCAAGCACCTGCCCCCCAACCTTGAGGCGCACCTTTTCCCGAAAGCCGTAGGGGTCGGGAAGCTGGAGCTTCACCCTCTTGCCGCGGACCTCCGCTTTGATCAGGCCCGCGCCGGTCTCGAAACACATGTTCTTCGAGGCTATTCCCTTGAGGTACGCAAACCGGGCGGCGCAGCGGCCCCCGTTGCCGCACATCGCAGCCTCGCTCCCGTCGGCGTTGAAAAAGCGCCAGGCAAAATCCGCCCGGCTGGATTTCTGTATCAGTATCATCCCGTCGGCGCCGACGGAGAAGCGGCGCAGGCAGAGAGCTCTGGCGAGATCCGCTCCCTCGGCGGCGGCCACCCGGCCGCGGCGGTTGTCCACGACAATGAAGTCGTTGCCGCTCCCGCTCATTTTCCAGAAGGTAATACGCTTCATCCCCAGGGGTCCCTTCTCTCTCCTCTCAGAAGATCTTCATAGGTCTCTCTTGCCCTGATGACGGCGTGGGAGGACCCGCGGACGAGGACTTCCGCCGGACGGGGACGGGAATTGTAATTGGACGACATGGAAAACCCGTAGGCTCCCGCGCTTCCCACGGCGAGAACATCGCCGGCTTCAACGGGCGGCAGGATGCGGTCCCTGGCGAGAAAGTCTCCCGACTCGCAGATGGGACCGACGACATCCACGGTCTCCCCTTCGCCATCCCGCCAGTTCAGCGGCCGGATGCCGTGGTGCGAACCGTACAGGCTCGGCCGCATAAGGTCGTTCATGCCCGCGTCGACGATCACGAACTTCTTTTCCCCCGACTCCTTGCGGTAAAGGGTCCTGGTGAGAAGGACTCCGGCGTTGCCCATGAGCACCCTTCCAGGCTCGGTGACGATCGTGCTGTCGA
>JAUWCW010000117.1 GCA_030609125.1 Candidatus Rokuibacteriota bacterium | reverse complement strand
GAAGAAGGCCCGGATCATCGCCTTCAGCGAAGCGGTAGACGAACTGCTCCCGGGCGTCCAGGCCCATGAGAGCAAAGACCTCACCGAGGAGAGCCCGCGTATCCGAGGCGGTGATCTTTCTTGAGGGGTTAAAGCGGACGGCTCCGCGGGAAAGTCGGCGGCAGAGGGAAGAATCAGTTCCTGTCCGGGATAGATAGTGTCGGGATCGGGAAGACCGGGATTGAGTTTAAGGAGCTCCTCGATTTTCGACAGGGGAACGCCGGCGGAAGCAAGTATTCCTGAAATCGTTTCACCCTCTCTGACCCTGTGGGTTCCGAGGGTTCCTTCGTCGGCGCGGGAGAGGTCGGCGGCGCCCTTTTTCAGGACAATGTCCGGCTCTTCACCGGAAGCGGCGGCGGGTGCTCCCGCGGAATGCGGGAGGGAGAAAAGCAGCAGAGCCGCCAGAAGGGGGAAAGCGCGGATCATGGCATCATGCCGTGGTCTCCGAGATAGGCAAGACTCTGCATGAGGTCCGCCTCGCTGTGGGCCTCGACAGTTCCGATCACCTTGTCGGGCAGCAGGGAAAGGCGCTTGAAAAGATCACTGAAATCAAAGGTCCCCATGCCGGGAGGGAGGTGGTCGTCTCCCCCGCCGCTGTTGTCATGCAGGTGCACTTCCCGGAGATAGGGCCCCAGAGCTTCAAACCACTCGGAGAGAGGGACCTCGGAGAAGACCTGGAAGTGGCCGGTGTCCAGACAGAAGCCAAATGGGGGAGAGGGGAGTTTTGCCAGGAGTTCGGCGAGGGTGCCGGGGTTGCGCTCAAAGATGTTCTCCAGGAGGAGCCAGGTCGAGGGCATCCGCTCCGCCAGGGGAAGGAGCTGCTTCCAGGTGCCGATACTGTTCTTGAGCCAGACGTGGCTGTGCCTGCCGAAGCGGAGGGGGTCGTAGCCGGGGTGGAAGACGACGCAGTCGGGACGAAAGAGGCGGGCTCTCTCGAGGGCGACTCTCAATCTCTCCAGGGTGAGGGCCCTGAACCCGGGGTCGACAGCCCCAGGGCTTAGATCGAAAAAAGGTCCGTGAATAGTCACCTTACGTCCAGCTTCTTCAAGCAGTGCTGCAAGTTCTACATACTCTTTCTCGGGCATTTTCTCCAGGGTCCGATAGTTGAAGTATATCTCGGGGTCGATGGCCCTTTGGATAAATATTCCGAGTTTTCTCCTCAGGTAAGGCAGGGGGATGTGAGCGTGAATACGTAGAAAACATGAAGAGGGAGCAACCGGAACACCGGTACTGTCGGCACGCCGTGGTATCTTCTCCATCTGGTCCCTTCCCTGGAAGCGCGCCGCATTCTACCATCGTGGCGGAAGAAATATCAATGTAAATACTTGACTTTGGAGGTGCTTTGCTATAGTTTTACGCCTCCACGAGAGTTTTGAGGAGGAAAGGGAATGAAAGAAGGAATCCATCCGAAGTATGAGGATGCGGTTATTGCCTGCGCCTGCGGGGAGGTTATCAACACCAGGTCGACCAGACCCAGTTTCAAAGTGGACATCTGTTCCAAGTGCCATCCCTTCTTCACGGGGAAACAGAAGCTCATCGACACCGCGGGAAGGGTAGAGCGTTTCAGGAAAAAGTACCAGCAGAAGACGTCACCGAAAGCCTAGATACCGGACCGGCACATTTCCCGAGGGGCAGGTCCGCTCAAGGCACGGTGACGCAGTGGAAAGCGTCCGTTGAAAGTAGCTCTCCTGCGACATACGCCCGATCCCGAAATGACGGTGGCTCTTGCGTCCCGTCTCTGCTACTCACCGGTGGGCATCAGCGAGCTTGAAGAGAGGTGGACGCCCGCAAAGGCGGGGCGGCTGATCGACAAGATCATGAAGCTCGGGCACTACTCGGTTCTCGAGCACGCCGTCTTCACCTTCGGCATAGAGGGAATCTCACGCGCGACGAGCCACCAGCTGGTGCGCCACAGGCTCGCGTCCTACTCGCAGCAGAGCCAGCGGTACGTCAAGGCCGATGAGGAGTTCGAATACGTCGTGCCGCCCTCGGTCGCCCGGAAGCGCCGGTTGGAGAAACGTTTCACCGAGCACGTGGAGGAAGTGGGCCGCCTCTACCGGGAACTTGTGGATGCGGGACTGCCCCCCGAGGACGCTCGCTTCGTTCTCCCGAACGCGGCGGCCACCAAGATCATCGTCACGATGAACGCCAGGGAGCTCAGGCACTTTTTCGGACTCCGCTGCTGCCAGAGGGCGCAGTGGGAAATACGGGGGATGGCGGAGATGATGCTGGGTCTGGCCAGAGCCGCCGCGCCGAGGCTTTTCAGCCGGGCCGGGCCGGGATGCGTCGGAGGCAGGTGTCCCGAAGGAGAGTTGGCGTGCGGGCGGATAAAGGAAGTCCGAAAGGCCTACCGGGACTGGTCGTCGCAGGAGCGGAGGCCGCCCCTTGCCGACGAACCGAAAGAGCCTGGAAAGAAGACGTGAAGCAGCTCATAGGCGGGCAGGCGGTCATCGAGGGAGTGATGATGAGAACGCCGCGGGCCCTCGCCGTGGCGGTGAGGAAGCCGGGGGGGGACATGGTCCTTCACCGCAGCGGCCTGCGTCCGGTCGCTGCGGGCATACCGCTGTTGCGGCGCCCGTTCATCAGAGGGGTGCCCACGCTCTTTTCCGCTCTCGTCGTCGGGATGAAAGCCCTGAATTTTTCCGTTGCCCAGGCCCTGGAGGAGGAGTCCGACGAGGGAGGGGGGTGGGCCATGCTTCTCAGCAGCTGTCTCGGCCTCGGTGGAGGGCTTCTGCTTTTCTTCTATCTCCCGCTCCTCATGGCGCGGGGGATGCACCTGGCCTTTCCGGGGCTGGGTGAAGGTCTGCTTTTCAACACCGTCGACGGCATCTTCAGGATCGCGATTTTCGTTCTGTACATCTTTCTGATATCGCGCTGGGGCGAGATACGCAGGGTCTTCGCATATCACGGCGCGGAGCACATGACGGTGTCGGCCTACGAGGCGGGAAAGGATCTGAGAGTTGACGAGATCAGGCGGTACAGCACCGTCCATCCGCGGTGCGGCACCAGCTTCCTCCTGGTGGTGATGCTCATCGGCATTCTTCTCTTCAGCCTCATACCGTCAGGGTGGCCGATCTGGGCGAAGTTCGTCTCACGAGTGGTGCTGCTGCCCGTGCTGGCGGGCATCTCGTACGAAGTGGTGAAGGCGGGAGGAAAAACGGGCGCTGCGGGGCTGGCCGGAGCCGTCGGCGCGCCGGGAAGATGGTTGCAGAGGATGACCGCCCTTCCACCCGACGACGACCAGATCGAAATTGCCGTGGTGGCTCTCGAGGCGGTCCTGGAAATGGAGAGGAGCAAGGCAGGTGCTTGAAAAGCTCAGGAGCGTAGAGGAGAAGTACCTTGAACTGGAAAGGAAACTCTCCGATCCGGACGCGGCCGGAGACTGGCAGGTCTACCGTAAACTCGGGAAGGAACGGGCCGATCTGGAGCCTGTTGTCGTGAAATACCGTGAGTATCAGAAGACGAAGACCGAGGAGGAGGAAAACAGGGGACTTCTGGCGGACAAGGATCCGGAGCTGCGGGCCCTGGCGCAGGAGGAGCTCGCGGTGCTGGCGAAAAGGTTGGTTGCCATCGAGGAGGAGCTCAGGAAGCTGCTCGTGCCGAAGGACCCCAACGACGAGAAGAACATTTTCCTTGAGATCAGGGCCGGGACGGGGGGGGAGGAGGCGGCCCTCTTCGCCGCCGACCTCTTCCGCATGTACTGCAAATACGCCGAGGACCAGGGCTGGCGCGTGGAGATGATGAGCACGAACGCCACCGGGGTGGGGGGGTACAAGGAGGTCATAGCCCTCATCGAGGGGAAGGGCGCCTACAGCCGGCTCAAGTACGAAGCCGGAGTTCACCGGGTCCAGCGGGTCCCCGCCACCGAAGCGAGCGGGAGGATTCACACCTCTGCGGTAACGGTGGCGGTCCTTCCCGAGGCTGAGGACGTGGAGATCGAGATCGCCAACGAAGATATCCGGGTGGATGTCTACCGATCTTCCGGACCGGGTGGGCAGAGCGTGAACACAACGGATTCGGCGGTGAGGATCACACACGTTCCGACAGGCCTGGTCGTGACCTGCCAGGACGAGAAATCCCAGCACAAGAACAAGGCCAAGGCGATGAGAATACTCCGGGCAAGGCTCCGGGATCAGCTGGAGGAAGAACAGGAGGCGCAGAGGGCCTCGGAGCGCAAGGGTATGGTAGGAACCGGCGACCGGAGTGAGAGGGTAAGAACGTACAACTTTCCCCAGAACCGTGTCACCGACCATCGGGTCGGCGTCACCCTCTACCGACTGGACGGCTTTCTGGAGGGGGACCTGAAGGAGATGATCGATGCCCTTGCGTCACACTTTCAGAGCTTGGCTCTGAGCAAGAGGGACGCGTGAGGGCCGGGGCCGGGGAAGAGGAGCGGGTCAGGGCGCCTGCCGGCATCGGAGAGAGTCTCCGGTGGGCAAGGGCGTATCTTGCCGAAAGAGGCGTTGAGGGGCCCGACCTGGAAGCGCAGGTTCTTCTCGCCTCGTCCCTGGGTATCAGCCGGTCCCGGCTCTTCTCCCGGGACGGTGATGCCGTCGAGCCGGGCCTGGGGTCGGAATTCCGCGGCAAGGTGATAAAACGAGGAGAGCGGGTCCCTCTGGCCCACCTTCTGGGCGAGAGGGAGTTCTGGTCCCTCACCTTCTCCGTTGACGGGAGAGTGCTCATACCGAGGCCGGAAACGGAACTGGTGGTGGAAGCGGCGGCGGAACTTCTCAGACCGGGGTGCCGTGTCGCCGATGTGGGCACAGGGAGCGGCAACATAATCGTCGCCGTGGCCCGGGAGGTGGCGGGTGAGGGCTGGTGGGGAGTGGACATCAGTGAGGACGCTCTCGCTGTGGCGGGGCGGAACGTGCGCCGTCACGGTCTGGAGGGGAGGATACGGCTGGAGAGGAGCGACCTCTTCGGAGCGTTCTCTTCCGGTAAACTTCAGTTCGACGCTATTCTTACGAACCCGCCCTACATTCGCACCCGTGAGCTGGCCGCGCTTCAGCCCGAAGTGCGCCTTCACGATCCGGAAAGGGCCCTTGACGGGGGCGAGGACGGTCTGGACCTGATCCGAAGGATTCTCCGGGAAGCGCCGGGGCACCTGAAGAGCGGCGGGTTTCTCGTTCTTGAATTCGGGGACGGGCAGTGGCGGAGTGTCGAGAAGATGGCGTGTCAGCAGAGGGCTTTCCGTCGGGTCGAGGTGCGGAGAGATCTGGCGGGGAAGGAACGGGTCATGGTGGCGGAGAGGCATTAGCGATGCGGGGCATCATGATTCACGGGGCCGCCCGGCTCAAGGGAAGGGTGAAAATCAGCGGTGCCAAGAACGCCGCCCTGCCCATCATGGCCGCTGCGCTTCTCGCCCCGGGAAAGCACCGGATACGGAACGTGCCGCAGCTCCAGGACGTGGAGACGACGCACCGGCTCCTGGCCGCCCTGGGAGCGGAATCGCACGGCAGCGGGGAGGTGACAGTGCATACCGGACCCCCCACCGGCGACGAAGCGCCCTACGATATGGTGAAGACCATGCGGGCCTCGATCCTTGTCCTTGGTCCTCTCCTGGCCAGGTTGGGAAAGGCCCGGGTCTCGCTTCCCGGCGGGTGTGCCATTGGAGAGAGGCCCGTCGATCTTCACCTGATGGCCATGAGGGCCCTCGGTGCGGAGATAGCTATCGAGCACGGGTACATCGAGGCCAGGACCGACGGTCTCAAGGGAGCCCCGGTGCTCTTCGAGACACCGACGGTGACGGGCACGGCGAACACCATGATGGCCGCCGTCTTGGCCGAGGGCAAGACGGTGATCGAGAACGCGGCGTGCGAGCCGGAAATCGCGGATCTCGCCAAGGCTCTGAACACGATGGGGGCCGACGTGAGGGGTGCCGGGACCCGGACCGTTATCATCCGCGGTGTGGAGGCGCTGGGAACCATGGACCACCGGGTCATGCCGGACCGCATAGAGGCCGGCACGTTCATGGTTGCGGCCGCCATGACCCGTGGGGACGTGATCATAGAGGGAGCGGCGGCGGCGGACTGTTCAGCAGTCATTGACAAGCTGCGGGAGGCGGGTGCGGAGATCGGGGAGGCCGAGGGGGGACTGCGGGTGCGCGGTCCTGGAAGAACCAGGTCCGTTGACGTCCGGACCGGACCGTACCCGGCCTTCCCCACGGACATGCAGGCGCAATTCATGGCCCTGCTCAGCGTCTCCCGCGGGCTGGGAGTGATAACGGAGACTGTGTTCGAGAACCGGTTCATGCATGTGCACGAACTGCGGCGCCTTGGTGCCGATATCCGCCTCGAAGGCAACACGGCCGTCACCCGCGGTGTGGACCACCTGAATGCGGCACCCGTGATGGCAACTGACCTGCGCGCGTCC
>JAUWCW010000315.1 GCA_030609125.1 Candidatus Rokuibacteriota bacterium | reverse complement strand
GCAGAGCCCCTTCAGGCCGCTCTCCCTGTTGAGGAGGTCGTCGATCTGCCGGAGGGACATGCCGAGGTGGTCGGCGAGGAAGAAGGGGAGCGCCGGATCGACGTCGCCCGACCGGGTGCCCATGACAAGCCCGGCGAGGGGTGTCATTCCCATGGTGGTGTCGACGCTCTTTCCTCCGCGGACGGCAGCCATGCTCGCCCCGTTGCCGAGATGGACAGTGATCAGGTTCAGCTCCTCGAGGGTCCTTCCCAGGTGCTCCGCCGCCCGCCCGGCGACGTAGGCGTGGGAGGTGCCGTGAAAGCCGTAGCGCCTCACACCATTCTTCTCGTAGAGCTCCCAGGGCACGGCGTAGAGGAAGGCCTCCTTCGGCAGTGTCTGGTGAAAGGCGGTGTCGAAGACGGCCACCTGGGTAGAGGAGGGGAGAAGCGCTCTCGCGACTTCGATCCCCGTCAGGTTGGGGGGGTTGTGGAGCGGCGCCAGGGGGATGTGCGCCCTGATGGCGTCGACGACACCGTCGTCGATGACGACGGACTCCCGGAAGGTCTCTCCCCCGTGGACGACGCGGTGACCTACCGCGATGTCGCCCCGGCCGGCGCCGGTACCGCCTCCGGAGCCGGCCAGCATCGCCACGATACTTTCCATCCCCTGGCGGTGGTCGGCCGCACCACCCTCTTTCTTCTGTTCCTGCACCGAGCCGTCGGAGCCGAAGACCCGGTGGGTGAGACAACTCTTTCCCTCGCCGATCCTCTCGACGAGGCCCGAGGCCAGCTCCCGCCGCCCCTCGACGTCGAAGAGGGAGTACTTGATGGAGGAGCTGCCGGTGTTGATGACGAGGATCTTCACTCCCGCCCCTTTTCCGCCTGGGCCTGGATGGCGGTGATGGCCACAGTGTTGACGATGTCCGTCACGGTGCACCCCCGGCTGAGATCGTTCACCGGCCGGTTCAGCCCCTGGAGGACGGGGCCGACGGCCACGGCGCCGGCGGAGCGCTGGACGGCCTTGTAGGTGTTGTTGCCGGTGTTGAGGTCGGGAAAGATGTAGACGGTGGCCCGTCCCGCCACCTCGCTTTCGGGCATCTTGACCTGGGCCACGGCGGGATCGATGGCGGCGTCGTACTGCAGGGGGCCGTCGATCTTCAGTCCCGGGAAGAGCTCCGCCGCCCGCTCGCGGGCGATCCGCGTCGCCTCCCTGACCCGCTCCACCTCCTCCCCCTTCCCCGATGCGCCGGTGGAATAGGAGAGCATGGCCACCACTGGCTCGACGCCGAAGGTCGCGGCGGTGCGGGCCGAGCTGAGGGCGATCTCGGCGAGCTGGGGCGCCGTCGGCTCCGGGTTGATGGCGCAGTCGCCGTAGACGAGGACCCGGTTGGAGAGGCACATGAAGAAGACGCTGGAGACGATGGAGAAACCGGGTTTCACCTTGACGAATTCGAAGGCGGGGCGGATGGTGGCGGCCGTGGAGTGAATGGCCCCCGAGACCATGCCGTCGGCATGGCCGCGGTGGATCATCATGGTGCCGAAGTAATTCACGTCCCGCATGAGGTCCCGGGCGTTCTCGACGGTGATGCCCTTGTGGCTTCTCGCCTCGTGGTAGGCGGCGGCGTACTCATCGAAGCGGGGGGAGCGGGCCGGGTCAACGATCTCCGCCGACTCGATCTGCAGCCCGAGCTGCCCCGCCCGGTCGCCGATGCGCCCGCCGTCCCCAAGGAGAACTATTTCGGCCACCCCACGGCGGAGGAGGATTTCCGCCGCCCGGAGGATCCTCTCCTCCTCCCCCTCGGGGAGGACGATGCGCTGCAGATCCGAGCGCGCCCTCTGGATCAGGCCGTACTCGAACATCTTCGGGGTGACGATGGAGGTCCGGACGGTGATGACCTCCTCGGCGAGGGCGTCGACGTCGACGTGCCCGTCGAAGAGGGCCAGCACCCTGGTGATGTCCCCCTCGTCGCCGGGGGCGATTCTGGCATGCACCCCGTCGACGGCCCGGGCCGTGGGAAAGGTGTTCTCCGGCGCGCTGAGAATGGGCACCAACCGGGGGAAGCCCTCGATCAGCCTCCTCACCGGCTCCTCGGGTTTCAATCCCCCGGTGAGGACGATCCCGGCGATGTTCTCCATCGACGAGGAGGAGACGGAGGCGAGACAGGCGATGATCACGTCGGCCCGGTCCCCCGGGGTGATGATCAGGGCCCCCTCGCCGACGCGGTCGAGGAAATTGCGCAACTCCATGGCGGCGACGGTGAAAGTGTGGATGTGGCGGTGCAGCCCGTCGCCGCCGTAGAGGACTTCGGCTCCCAGGGTGCGGGCCACCTCGCCTACCGTCGGGCTGCCGAGGTCGCGGTCCTCGGGGATCACGAAGACCATGCGCCCCGCACCTCTCTCACCGCTTCCCAGGCGCCGGGCCACCTCCTCGCCGATGCCGGGATCGGCGCGGTTCACGATGGTGGCCACCACCTTGCATCCCTTCTCCTTCAGGGAGCCGAGGGTCAGGTCGATGGAGCGGACGACGTCGCCGGGGGACTTGCCGCGGGCCCTGGCGACGAGGAGGACGGGGCTGCCGAGATTGCGGCTGATCTCGGCGTTGATGTCGAACTCCAGGGCGGAGACGGAGCCGGCGAAATCCGTTCCCTCGCAGAGGACGAAGTCGCACTCCTCCCGGAGGCGGTGAAACTTCCTCAGGATCCTCTCGTGAACCTCCTCCTCTCCCCCCCGGGAGACGAGTTCCTTCACCTCCCCGGCGGTGCAGCCGTACATCCCTTCGTACTCGAAGCCGAGGGAGAAGTGGGTGGCGACGAGGTCGATATCGTGGTCCCGGCCCCCCTCCACCCCGGCGGCGGAGACGACGGGGCGGAAGAAGCCGACGCGGTCGATCTTGCGCAGGAGCATCTCCATCACCCCCAGGGCGACGGCGGACTTGCCGCTCCGGGGCTCCGTGGCCGTGAGGTAGAGGCTGCCTGACATAATAGGTTACTCCTGCAGCTCGATCAGCTCCATCCGGTGGTTGGCTTCGGGATTGCCCCGCGACGGCCCCTCGATGAGAAGGGCGAGACTGCCCTCGAGCCCCGCTCCCTGCACACCCTCGCGGATATAAG
>JAUWCW010000258.1 GCA_030609125.1 Candidatus Rokuibacteriota bacterium | reverse complement strand
TGGAAGCGGCGGTCCTCGACGGCGCCGCAGGCCTGGATGAGCCGGTCGGCGAGGGTGGACTTGCCGTGATCGATGTGGGCGATGATGCAGAAGTTGCGGATCTGTTCCATGACTGCGCGTTCCTGTCCTTTCCGAAGCGGCTGCTCTTCAGCCGGTCCGTCTGGTTCCCGGGTACGTGAAGGTCCCCGGTGTCATTGTAACGAAAATTCCCATGTCGATACCAACATTACAATTTCTTCATTTCCCGGCCCGCCGCTTCGGGATCGGCGAGCCGATAGACACGGACCTTCCTGCTCCGGGGAAATTCGGTGCCGATCATCGATCGGAGGAGTTTCGGCAGCGCCGAAAGGGTTACTGTCATTTCACGGTCGCAGTAGCCGCGCTCCCTGACCGTGACGGAGTCCCCGGCGGACCGGACCAGGGAGATCCCCCGGTTCCGCTTGTACGAGAGGATCTCGACACCCTGGCGCTCCGGCGTCTTCTTCAGCTGGTCGAGAACCCGTTTCTGCACGGATTCGATATTGACGAGAGCCATGTTTAATTCTTGCCCGCCGGGCTTCCCCGCCCCGGCACCCGGGAATACTGCCCGTGAGGGAGACATCGTGTCAAGGCCGAGGCACAATCGACGAACAGCGTGTCATTCTGGATCCTGTCCTGAGCAAAGCCGAAGGAGCAATGAAGAATCTGACGGTCTCGTCAGATCCCTCGGTACCCTCGGGATGACAGGACGAGGGAGAATCAGCGCGCGGTCAATGGCCGGGAGATCCGCCCGAGGCTGTCTTTTCCTCATGGATCCCCGCGATGAGCTCCTTCATGCTCTCCTCGGAGATGACGCCGTCTCGAAAGGCCTCCTTCACCGCCTGCCTCTCGGCGTCCCGGAGACGGTTGCGGGCGACCTCCGTCTCTTCGTCGCGGATTACCTCCTCTGCGTGAAAGTGCCGGGACACGGCGTCCCTGAGGGTCTCTATCTCCCCCTCCAGGTGCGGGCGAAGCCGCCGCGCCGTTTCGTGCGTGATGATCCCCCGCCGCTCTAGCCCGCCCAGCTCCTCCAGCGCCTTCCGCTTGGCGAGTAGCTTTCCCCTCTCGGTCTCGAAGGCCAGCCTCTCCGGGCGGGACCCCGTCATCCCCCACCTCCTGAGCAGGGGCTTCATGGTGAGCCCCTGGAAGATAAGGGAGAAGGCGACGACACCGAAAACAAGGGTCAGAATGAGCTGGCGTCCCGGGAAGTCGGAGGGGAGGGAGAGGGCCAGCGCCATGGAGAGGGACCCCCGGAGGCCTCCCCAGACGAGAGCGCTCTTCCAGCGGGCCGCCACGGGCTCGAAGAACCGGTTGGCCACGGCCGTGGAGACCCCGACGCCGACGGCGCGGCCGAGGAGGGTCACGGCGATCGCCGCCGTCAGGACGCCGAAGAATTCGGCGAAGTGACCCGCCTTGACCTCCAGCCCGATGAGAAGAAAGATCACCGAATTGACGACGAAGGCCGCGTATTCCCAGAAATCGCCGACGCTGACGAGAGTCGTCGGCGACATGCCGATCCTGGTGCCGTAGTTGCCGACCATGAGACCGGCGAGAACAACGGAGATGACGCCGGAGAAGTGGAAGTGCTCCGCCCCGAGGTACGCCGAGAAGGCGAGGATGGTCGTCAGGGTTATCTCGATGAGGTGGTCGTCGATCATGGCCGTCAGCCGGGAGAAGATCAGTCCCAGCGCCAGGCCCACCGCCGCCCCCCCGGCGACGACGATGAAGAACTTCCACAGCCCCGTCTGGAGACCGATCTCGCCTCCGCGGATCATTTCGAGAAGAATGCTGAAGATGACGACAGCGGCGCCGTCGTTGAAGAGGCTCTCTCCCTCGACAATGCTCCTGAGGCGCCGGCTGACGCCCATCTCCCGAAAGAGGGCGATCACCGAAATTGGATCGGTGGCGCTGATCATCGCTCCGAAGAGAAGGGCCACGGGGAGCGTCAGCTCCCGGATCTGTGCGGCGGAGGCGTAGAGATAGATGCCCAGCCCCGTCACGACGGCGGCGATCAGCATGCCCGGGACGGCGAGGACCAGAATGGGACCGGCGTTGTCCCTCAGGTCGTGGTACTGAAGGTGAAAGGCGGCCTCGAAGAGAAGGATGGGCAGGAAGACGTGAAAGACCAGCTCCGGCGTGAGATGCAGGTCGGGAAGAACGTCGAAGAAGCCGACGGCGATCCCGGTGATGACGAGAGCGATGGTGTAGGGGACCCGCACCCAGCGCACCGCCACCGCCACCGTGGAGGCGATGATGAGGAGCCAGATGACCTCGATCTCGAAGGCCAGCATTCTCAGGGCCCGGGATTCTTCTCACTCATAAACGGGTAGTCCGTGTACCCCTTCTCCCCGCCTCCGTAGAGGGTGGCGGGGTCGAGAGGGGTCAGCGCCGCCCCGGTGCGCAGCCTCTCGGGCAGGTCCGGGTTGGAGATGAAGGGCCGGCCGAAGGAGACGAGGTCCGTCCAGGCCGATGAGAGAACGGCCCCGGCGCTGGAGGCGTCATAACCGCCGTTGGTGATGTACGTCCCGCGGAAAAGCTGCCGGAGCTTTCCCGTGATCTCGTTGAGGCCGGCGTTGTAGTTGGCCTCCTTGAACGTTCCGGGATCGGCGAGGTCGATCTCCGAGACACTCAGGTAGGCAAGACCGAGGGGGCTTACGGCTTCCACGAGGGTGGTGAAGAGGCGCTCGGGATCGGAGTCGCGCATGCTGTTGAAGGGGTTCCCGGGCGAGATGTGGATGCCCACGCGGTCGGCGCCCCAGACGCCGGTCACCGCGCCGAGGATGTCGAGGACGAAGCGGATCCTCTTCTCCGGAGGGCCGCCGTACCCGTCCTCACGCTGGTTCGTGCCGCTCTGGAGGAACTGGTCCGGCAGGTAGCCGTTGGCGGCGTGGACCTCCACACCGTCGAAGCCCGCCACGACGGCGAATTCCGAGGCGCGGCGGAAGGCCTCCACCGCCATGTCGATCTCGCCCCTCTCCAGTGCCCGGGGTGTCCCGTAGGTCACCATCCCCCCCGGCGTCCACGCCTCTCCCTCGGGCGCCACCGGCGAAGGCGCCACGGGCAGCTCGTCCTCCGGCTGCAGGGCCGGCACGGAGATGCGGCCGGCGTGAAAGAGCTGGCAGAAGATCCGCCCGCCGCGACTGTGAACGGCGTTGGTGACGATCTTCCACCCGTCGGCCTGGTCATCGTTGTGGATGCCCGGCGTGAAGGGGTAACCCACACCCTGGAGGGAGACCTGCGAGGCCTCGGTGATGATCAGGCCCGCCGCGGCCCGCTGCTCGTAGTAGCGGGCGTTGAGGCTCGTCGGAACCCCGCCGTCGCCGGCCCGGCTGCGCGTCATGGGGGACATGACGATCCGGTTTGGAAGCTCGTAGGGGCCCAGGCTGACCGGTGTGAAAAGGTCTGTTTTCCGCTCTTTCATGGTTTCACCTCTCCATCCATATTTTCCCTCTCTTTACTCCCCCTCCCACTCGGCTGTCAAGCGGGGGCGCGGGTCCCTTTTTCCGCAGCCACTCCTTGCGCTCGCGGTACTCCGGCATCACCGATCTTGGCCTCCACCACCACCAGCGGGATGCCGTTCACGAAGAGCACGATGTCAGGGATGATGCAGTTTTTCACGCACCCCGGCGTGTCGACGCGGAACTGGTTAATGGCGTGGAATCGGTTGCGCTCCGGGTGAGCGAAGTCGATGAGCTGCACCACCGGATCCGGCTCGCCG
>JAUWCW010000360.1 GCA_030609125.1 Candidatus Rokuibacteriota bacterium | reverse complement strand
ATGAGGCGCGGTGGGTAGGACGCGGCCGCGGTTCCGGGATCTCGTCCGCACACCGTGGGGGTGGGCGGGGGCGGTCTACTCCGAGCGGGGGCTGCAGGGGTTCGTTCTTCCCAGGGAGGAAAGGGAGGAGACGGAAGCCCTGCTGGAAGAATTGTTCGGGCCGGTGGAAGAGAGCCGTCCCTGGGCGGCGCTGAGAGAACAGCTTCGTGACTATTTCGGGGGTAACAGGGGCGCCCTCTCCCTGCCGCTGGACGTGACGGCCCCCGGGGAGTTCACCGGCAGGGTCTGGAGGGAAGCCGGGAGGATCCCTCCCGGCCGGACCGAGACCTACGGCGAGATCGCGAGGCGGGCGGGTCGTCGGGGCGCGGCCAGGGCCGTCGGTCAGGCCATGAGACGCAACCCGGTCCCTCTCTTCATACCTTGCCACAGAGTAGTGGGCGCCGGCGGCCCCGGAGGCTTTGCCGGCAGTCCGTCGCCGGGGATGAAGATATGGCTGCTGGCACTGGAAGCCGGTGCGGGAGAAGAGAAAAAGGCTGGGCGAAAAAAGGAAGGAAGGAGAAGGTGAGGGCGGTGGTCCAGAGGGTGTCGGGCGCGTCGGTTTCCGTCGACGGCAGGGAGGTCTCGCGGATCGGCAGGGGTCTTCTGGTCTTTCTGGGGGTCGCCGCCGGTGACGGTCCGGAAGAGACGTCCTACGTGGCCGGAAAGATCGCCGGGATGAGGGTTTTTCCCGATGCCGACGGAAAGATGAACCTCTCCGTCGGGGTCGTCGGCGGCGAGATCCTCGTCGTTTCCCAGTTCACCCTCCTTGCCGACCTGCACCGGGGCCGGAGGCCGAGCTTCACCGCCGCCGCCCCGCCCGCGGACGGGGAGAGGATATACAAGGACTTCGTGTCGGAAGTTGCCCGCCGCTCGGGGTGCCGAACCGGTACGGGTGTCTTCGGGGCGAACTTGCAGGTCATGATCGCCAACGACGGCCCCGTCACCTTTGTCCTTGACAGCAGGGAGTGAAGACCCATAATCACCAGCCATGATAGTTGAAACATTTGTTACCGGGCCGCTGGAGACCAACACCTACCTGGTGGCCGACGAGAAGACCGGGGAGGCCCTGGTCATAGACCCCGCGGGTGACGCGGGACCGATCGTGGCCCGCCTCGGGGAACTCGGCATGAAGCTCAAGGCCATCGTCAGCACCCACGGGCACTTCGACCACATCAGCGGAAACCGGGCGCTGGCGGAGGCCACGGGGGCCCCCATTCTTGCCCACGAATCGGACTTGGACCTCTTTTCAAAGGCGGAGGAGGCGGCGGATTTCTTTTTCGTCAAGGCGGAAAACTCACCGCCTCCCGACCGGTTTCTGCAAGAGGGTGACGAGTTGACCGTGGGCGTCTGCCGCCTGAAGGTCGTGCACACCCCCGGGCACTCGCCGGGCGGGATCACTCTCACCGGCGACGGGAAGGCTTTCTGCGGCGACCTTGTCTTCTACGGATCGGTGGGAAGGACCGATCTGCCCGGGGGCTCTCAGGAGATTCTCCGGGAGTCGATCCGCACCAGGATCGCCACCCTCCCCGATGACACCGTTCTCTATCCCGGCCACGGCCCTGAAACGACGGTGAGGCAGGAGAAGTCCCACAACCCCTTCTTCTAACGGGATTGTTCCCCCTCTCCCCTCAGGACTGGCTGTCGGACTTTGCGGCGGAGCCTCCGGAGGCGGGCTTTCTTCTCGGCCCTCTCCTTCTTCTCGATCTCGAACGCGAAGGCTTTTTCGCGGCTTCCCCTTCTTTTTCCCCGGCGGCAGGCTTACCTGGTGATTCGGGCTGCACGCTCTGACCAAGGGAACGCCAGCGCCCCACGATGGCGCGGTTTTCCTTCGAGCGGGGCCGGGTGAGCTCAAAAAGCGAAAGGGCGTCGTCGAAGTAGACCGTCCGGGCCAGATGGGAAGGGCGGATCTTCTTCTTCCCGATGTTCTCGATGCGGTGCTGGGATCCCAGAAGATGTCTCGCCCTTTCGAACTGGAGCCGGGGGAAGTGCAGTTTGGCCAGATCCTCCTCCAGCACCTGCGCGGCCTGCCGCAGGCGGTCGACGGACCCCTCCTCCTTGCGGATCCTGGCGAGGAAGCTCGGGAAGTAAAGCACGGCGATCAGGAAGGCGGGCGCCAGCCTGTCCTTCGGTATGGCCATCCCGTCGATGGCGGAGAGGTTCTTCCGGATCTGCTCTCCCGTCACCGCGTCGGCGTAGTCGGCGCCCAGCCTCGGCAGGATGATCTTGAGGGTCCCGTACTTGTCCATGAGCCGGAATGATTCCGCCGCCGCACCCTGCTGGAGCATGCGGAGGATCTCTTCCAGGATTCTCGGGACGGCGGCCTTCCAGATTTCCCGGCGGTGCTTCTGCAGGGCCCGTGCGGTGTTTTCGGCGAGAGAGAAGTCGAGCCGGGCGGCGAAGCGCAGCGCCCTCAGCATGCGGATCGGGTCTTCGCGGAAACGGATGTCGGGATCGCCTATGGTGGAAATGATTTTCGACTCGATGTCCTTCAGCCCCCCCACGTAGTCGATAACGGTGAAGTCGGCGATGTTGTAAAAGAGCCCGTTCACGGTGAAGTCCCTGCGGAGGGCATCCTCCTCGGCGGTGCCGAAGGTGTTGTCGCTCTTGATGAGAAGATCCCCCTCGTCGCTGA
>JAUWCW010000131.1 GCA_030609125.1 Candidatus Rokuibacteriota bacterium | reverse complement strand
CTCGCCCCTTCGGGCGGCAGGGAGGGGCTGAGGTTCACAGGCAGGGTCCTGCCGCGGGTCTTCGAAAAGCGGGTCAGGATCTCGACGATCGTGACCCTTATGGCTTACAACGATTTTGCTTTTTCCTTTTGAGGCGCCGCTGCGGCTCAGAAGGCAGGGAGGACAAACGGTGAAAGCTCTTCGGATGCTCACGGCTCTGGCGGTCACCCTTTCACTGGCCGGTGCGGATTTTTCCTCCGCGGCCGCCGCGGCGGAGAGGCAGCTGACGGTGTACGTCGTCAACTACCCCCTGCAGTACTTTGCCGAGCGCGTCGCGGGCGGACAGGCCGGGATCGTTTTTCCCGCCCCCGCCGATGGGGACCCGGCCTACTGGAACCCGGACGCCGACACCGTCACCGCGTACCAGCGGGCGGACCTGATCGTTCTCAACGGCGCCGGCTATGCGAAATGGGTGAAGAAGGTCTCCCTGCCGAGGGCGAAGATGGTTGACACTTCGAAGGGCTTCGCGGACCGCTTCATCACTTCCGGGGAGATCGCCACCCACACCCACGGTCCCGAGGGCAAGCACGCCCACGAGAGCCTCGCCTTCACCACCTGGCTCGATTTCGAGCTGGCGGCGTTGCAGGCGCGGGCGATCGCGGACGCCATGGGCCGGAAAGCGCCGAAGGGCCGGGAGGCTTTCGAAAAAAACTACGCCTCCCTGGAGAAGGACCTGGCCGGGCTGGACCGGCGGGTCAGGGAGGTGGTGGCGGCGGACCATTCACGCCCGCTGGTGGCCTCCCACCCCGTCTACCAGTACCTCGCCCGGCGCTACGGGCTGAACGTCAGGAGCGTCCACTGGGAACCCGACGAGGCCCCGACCCTGGAGCAGTGGTCGGAACTGCGGGCCCTGCGGAAGGACCATCCGGCGAAGTGGATGATCTGGGAGGGCGAGCCGATGCCGGCGGTGGCGGCTGACCTGGAAAGGATGGGAATGAAGAGCCTTGTCTTCGATCCCGCCGGCAGCACCCCGTCGAGCGGCGACTTCCTCTCTGTCATGGAGCGGAACATCGCCAACCTGGAGCAGGCTTTCCGATAGCCACGGCGCCTGGAGGCGGTCCCCGTCCGCCGGAGTGAACAGAAAAAGCGGGCGGTCCGGAGACCGCCCGCCCCTGAATGCCGCAGGATTCCGTCTTCTAGTAGCCGCTTGTGTTGAAGCCGTAGGAGATGGTGCCGACGAAGTTGAAAAGGCCGCTGTCGAACTCGTCGAAGATATACGAATAGGTGATCTCGCCGCCGATCTTGACGTTCTCCGCAACGGCAAAGTCGAGGCCGCCGCCGACGTTGACGCCGAAGTCCCAGAAGGACTCATCGGTATTGGCAGAGAAGGCGCCCTGAATGGCCTTCCAGTCAATCTTCCAGTAGTCAAATCCCACGCCGGCGAGAAGGTACGGCGTTGCCTTCTCCAGGGGGAAGCGGTACTGGGCATTGATGTCGAACTGGTTCATCTTCAACCGGACATCGGAAAGGGTCGGCGTGCCGAGGGCAAGGGTGGAGAAGATATTCGTGAGGGCATCCGCATCGTCTCCGGTCTTGTGCTTGCTGTAGGTCCATGACCCCACGAGGGAGACGTTGGGGTTGATGCTGTACGCGCCGTACACGCCCCAGGCGACGTCGCCGTCGAAGGCGTCGCCCCAGTCGCCGGTCAGGGTCTGGTAGCCGACCTTGGCGCCGACGTCGATGCCCTGGGCCGAGACAGCGGTGGAGAATCCGAAGAGCATGGCGCCGGTCAGAGCAACAGCGAGAAATTTTTTCATGGTTCCCTCCTTTTCTTGTGGTTGAGTGCGGTTTAATTTTGCTCCCGTCACATTCTGGCCATCCCGCCGTGGATGTCAACAAAAATCGAATGCTATCCTGACTGAAATAGAGATAATTCAAGCCGGAGCAGGGAGGAAATGATTGCGGAAAGGGCCTCGATTTTTCTACAATACTTTTCATGAGATTCCTTCCTGCTTCCCTCGTCCTCCCCGCCCTCATGGCCTTGCTCCTTCCGGCTCCACCGGTAGGCGCCGCGGAAGGCGCGGCGCCGCCGTCCGAACAGGCCGAGAAAGTGGAGGAGCCCGAAGCGGAGGACGCCGTCGGCAGGTATATCTACTGGGACAGGGGAATCAATCTGACAAGCCCCCACGACAGGGTTCACCTCACCATCGGCGGGAAGATCCACTACGACCTGGGAACCATCGACGCCGACGATGAGCTCCAGGCGGCCTTCCCGGACCTCGACGGCTTTCACAGCGGCTTCCGCCGGCTGAGAGTCTCCCTTTTCGGTGACTGGCAGGACATTCTCGAGTTCAGGATCGAGATCGACGTCGCCGACGTGGGCGACATCAAGGACAACTGGGTCCGTTTTCTGAAAGGACCCATCCTTCCCCATTTCATGTTCGGCCATTTAAAGGAGCCCTTCTCCCTCGGCGCCCTGACGAGCAGCGACTACACCACCTTCATGGAGTGGTCCCTGCCGACGAGGGCCTTCGCGCCGTTCAGGAACATCGGCGCCGCCGCCTCCGGGACGATGCGGGAAAGGAGGATGACCTGGGCGGCGGGCTTCTTCTTCAACACCGGCTCTTTCAGCGACGTGGGAGAGGCGACGGACAGAATTTCCGAGTCCAACGGCTTCAACCTCACGGGGCGCGTCACGGGGCTTCCGCATTACGAAGATGACGGTCGACGGCTGACACACCTCGGGTTTTCCTACAGTCGCGGGTTCCGCAGCGAGGACGAAGACGACCCGTCGGCGAATTTCAGGACACGGCCGGAGTCGCGCCTGACCGACGACCGGCTGGTCGAAACGAGGGCCCTTTTCAACAGCGGCAGGGATCTGATCGTCCTCGAGGCGGCCTGGATGAGCGGACCCTTCTCGCTTCAGGCGGAGTACTTTCACACCTTCGTCGACGCGGTCAAGAGCGTTGACTTCAACGGCTGGTACGTCTTCGGAAGCTGGATCGTCACCGGCGAGAACCGTCGCTACAGCCCTTCCGGAGGGGTGTTCAGGGGGGTCCGGCCGGAGAGGGAATTCAGTTTCAGGAAGAGGAACTGGGGAGCGCTGGAACTGGCGCTGCGCTTCTCCCGGGTGGATCTCAATGACAGGGGCGTCAGGGGTGGCGAGGAGCAGAACGTCACCGCCGGCGTGAACTGGTATCTGACACACAAAAACCGCTTCATGGTCAACTATATCAGGGCCAGGGTGAAGGACCGTGCCGATCCCCGTATCGATGACGCCCGGGCCGACATCATCGCCGCCCGCATCCAGATGAGCTTCTAGAGGTTCCGGATGTAGTCGTAGAGGGGGCTGATGGGGCGGGGGTTTCCGCTGCCGTCGGGTGTTCCGGCGATGAGGCTCAGGCCGTCGTCGGGGCGGTCGAGAAGGACATAGAAGTAGAGCTTGTCCGTGTCCAGGGTCTTGCTGATGTTCGGCATGTTGTCCTTCCACCACGAAACGTGGTTGGCCCGGTTGCGGGTGCCCGTCTCGGTGACGATGAAGGGGCGTTCGGTCCCGGCGAGAAAGATTTCCGGGTTGCTGCTGTACATGTGCACCGCCCGGAAGTCGCAGTATCTGTCGGCCCCGGCCTCGGTCATCTGGAAAAAGTAGATCCGGCCGCCGCTGGTGTTCGCCGGCGCCGCGGAGACGATGGGGACGTCGGGGCGCATCTCCCTGATGATCTCGTAGGCGGGCCGGAGAAAGTCGTTGACGTAGACCTCGGGCCCGATGCCGTGAAAGACGTCGGGCTCGTTGAGCACCTGCAGGTAGGAGACGCCGCCGCTGCGGCCCACCGCCTCGCGGACCTGCGACGGCCAGGCGGCGGCGCTGGGCCTACCGAGGTTGAAGTCGCTGATCAGGCCCAGGTACTCCGCCGGGTAGGAGCGCAGATAGATCCCCGCCAGGTCCCTGCCGAGGCCGAGGGTGATCCTGATCCTGCCGATCCCGAGCTCCCGCAGCGCCCTCAGCTGAAGCTCGTCGAGGCTCCCGCCGTAGGGGTGAACATTGAGCCCCCAGAACTTCTCTTCCCCGTCTCCGACGAGATTGAGCCACTTGTTGTCGCAGCCCGGCAGGGCGGCGCCCAGCGCGCCGGCGGCGGCCAGCTTGAGAAAGTCCCGTCGCTTCATCTCTTAGCGCTCACTCGCGTGCGCCCTTTGCTTCGTTCATTGAAAATCCCTCCTCTGGGGGTAGATCCTGTCTTCCAGGCTCAGTGTCCTCGCTGTCTGATAGTAACATCTCAGGCGGTACTGAAGATCCTGCACCAGCGAGGGGCGGCTCTCCGCCAGGTCGTCCTGCTTACCCGGCGGGGGCCGGCGCTCGAAGAGCCGGGGCTGAACGTCGTCGCCCAGCCAGTCCTGCAGGATTACGTCGCCCTCGTGCCAGAAGGCGTGGCCGTTGTAGACGCTGGCGGCGAATCCCGAATCCTCCGGAACGCGCAGCAGATTCCGACCCATGGACGCATAGGGGACGTCGAGCCCGATGAGCCCGAGGACGGTTGGAAGAATGTCTACCTGGCTGCCGATAGTCTGCACCACCTTCCCTGTCTTGCCCTTGAGGAAGATTATAAGGGGAATGTTCATGCGGTCGAAGTGACTCAGGTCACGAACAGGGAGGCTCGTGTGGTCGGCGGTGATGACGACGATGGTGTTGTCCAGGAGTCCCTTCTTCTTCATCTTCCGGAAGAACTTGCGCACCGACCAGTCGGTGTACTCGAAGACTCCGTAGGGGACCTCGAAACCGCTCTCGAAGTATTCCGGGGGCATCCAGGGGGAGTGGGTGGAGTGGGTGGTGATGTAGCCCAGGAAGGGCTGCTCGGCCCGCTCGAAGCGGTAGACCGCCTCGTCGAAGACAAGATCGTCGTGGTAGCCGAAAGAGTCTTTGCTGTCTTTCACATCGTCGTAGCGGCCGCTTTCATCCATGACGGGGCCGTCGAAGATGGTGTAGCCCTGCATCTTCAGGAAGCCCCTCATGTTCTCGTAGTCGGAGTTGGCGCCCTCGAGGTAGAGGAGGGAGTAGCCGTTGTCCTGGAGGGTCTTTCCGAGGGAGGAGAAACTGTGCCTGATCTCCGGGGTCTTCAGGATGGAGCGGCCCGTGGCGCGGTCCAGGTAGGAGCTGTTGATGACGAAAAGGGCGCGGTGGGTGAAACGGACGCTCTGGATGAAGTTGGGGAAATAGATCTGCCGTTTCGCCAGCCGGTTCAGAAACGGGGTCACGGGCCGGCCGTCCCTGCGGTAATTGATGAAGCCGTTGCTGAAGCCCTCCAGCTGGATGACGACTATGTTCTTCCTGTTCTTCTCCCGGCCGCCGGCCATGGTACGCATGACGGGGTAGCCGGAATCGGTGAACTCCTCACCCGGCGTGCTCAGCAGGTGCTGCGTGGTCCGCACCGCCTCGGCGGCATCGTAGAAGAGGTAGGTTCCCTGGTCGAGAAAGCTTTTCAGGCCGTCGACGAAAATATTGTAGACGGGGTTGATGGCGACGTGGTTCACCATGATGTTCCTCGACTTCAGGACCTGGCCGGAGCGCAGCGGACGGGAGTGGATCCCCCGGATGAGGACGGCAAGCAGGAGAAGGGTGATCACCACCGAGACGGCGCCGAGCAGGCGTGAGGAGAAACCTTTGCCGGAGGAAGCGAGGATCCGCTTGGAGACCGCCGCGAGGGCCGCCGTCAGAAGGACCAGTGCCGCGAGGGAGAGAGAAATGATCAGGGGATGGGCCTTGAACGCTCCCGCCACGCCCGGAATAATGTCGGCACTCCAGTACATGAAGAACTCCTCCTCCAGCGGCTTGCGGCGCTCTCCGTAGAAGAGGAAGCTGACGACGCAGATCGTGAAGCTGAAGGTGAGGGCCGCGACGCCCGCGAGGGCGGGTGCCTTGCGCAGGGGGGATAACCGGGCCCCGAGGATTGCCGGAGTGGAGAAGAGAACGACGGGCAGAAGCAGGATAGCGGCCGCGGCGACGTCGAGCCTGAAGGCGGCGGCGAAGGCC
>JAUWCW010000216.1 GCA_030609125.1 Candidatus Rokuibacteriota bacterium | reverse complement strand
ATCGCCCGCCGGGAGATCCTTCTGCTCTCGGCCTGGGAGGTCCTCGAGGTCGGAAAGCAGTGGGACCAGGCCTACGGCGACGTCGCCGAGGCGATCGACTACTTCGAGTACTACGCCCGCGAGACGCTGCGTCTTGGCCGGTCCCGCCGCCTCGGCGAAGCCCCGGGAGAGGTGAACCGCTACTTTTACCAACCCAAAGGGATCGCCGCCGTCATCGCTCCCTGGAACTTTCCCCTGGCGATCAGCGCCGGCATGACCGCGGCGGCGCTCGTCTCGGGCAACTGCGTCCTCTACAAACCCTCAGGCCTTTCCCCCGTCATCGGTGCGATTCTGGCCCGCATCTACCGCGAGGCGGGTGTACCGCCCGGGGTCTTCAACTTCGTCCCCGGCAGGGGGAGCATCGTCGGCGACCATCTGGTGGAGCATCCCGGTATCGGGCTCATCGCTTTTACCGGCTCCATGGAGGTCGGGCTCGGCATCATTCGCAAGGCCGCCGCCGTCCGCGGGCAACAGCGACAGGTGAAGAAAGTCATCGTTGAAATGGGCGGCAAGAACGCCGTCATCATCGACGACGACGCCGATCTCGACGAGGCGGTGACGGAGGTTCTCGCCTCCGCCTTCGGTTACCAGGGGCAGAAGTGCTCCGCGTGCTCGAGGGTAGTCGTCCTGGATGCGGTCCACCAGGCCTTTTCGGCGCGGCTCGTCGAGGCCGCCCGGTCGCTGCGGATCGGGCCCGCCGAGGACCCCGCCAACTATCTCGGCGCCATGATAGACGGCGTGGCGCGGGACAAGGTTCGAAGCTACATCGAGGTCGGCCGGGGCGAGGGGACACCGCTTCTGCTGCGGGACGAATCCCCGGGCCCCGGGTATTACGCGCCGCTGGCCATCTTCGACGGCATAACGCCGTCACACCGTCTGGCGAGGGAGGAGATCTTCGGTCCCGTCCTCTCCGTCATGCGAGCCGGGGATTTCGGCGAGGCGCTGGAGACGGCCAACTCCACACCCTACGCCCTGACCGGCGCGGTCTTTTCCCGCAGTCCCAGGAACCTGGAACGGGCCGCCAGGGATTTCCGGGTGGGGAATCTTTACCTCAACCGCGGCTGCACCGGTGCGCTGGTCTCCCGGCAGCCCTTCGGCGGCTTCGGAATGTCCGGCATCGGTTCCAAGGCCGGCGGGCCCGACTATCTCCTGCAGTTCCTGGATCCCCGCACGGTGACCGAGAACACGATGCGGCGGGGCTTCACGCCCTCTCCGGGAGAATAGATCAAGGGGAGGTCCCGGATCACGCTCTCCTGCCTCCCGATGCTCTCCTCCATGACGACCAGCTGTCCCCCCGAAAAATGTCATCCCGGATAGTCGATGGCGACCATATTTTCTTTGTGAAGGTGGAAATATTGTGAATTAAGGAAAGGCGTTCATGGAAAATGTATTGCCGCAGGAGCGAAAACCGAAGTAAAGGAAAGGCGGGGCCTATCTGCACGATATGGTCTGTGAAAATCGCCGTGAGTTACGCGGCGACGCGGTGGTAACGGTGATGGAGGCCGCCGACGACGGGGATCGAGACGAGCTTTGTCGGACCTAAGACTGTGGCTGGCTTTCAGCGGCCAGGATCCTTGATACCAATTTAGCTCTCGAACAGAGCAGGGAGTGTAAGAAGATCCATGCGAAGCGGCCGATCACGCATTCCCGCCATTGCCCGCCAATCAATGGCTTCATGGGAGGACCGGATCTCCGCAGGGATCTTCCGGGCAGCTTCCCCGATGATCTCGATGCTGCGCACGAATGCCCGCTGCAAGGTGCCGTCGTGGAGAAACTGCTCCTTCGATATTTTCCCGGCCTGGTCCTGGAGGTAGCGGGTTTCGTCGAGAATGTGGTTCAGGTATTCAAGCGCCGAGAGGGGCATACTCTACGTCGTCCAGGATGCGTGGACCGATATAAGGGCTGAGGGACTCAGTGGTTACGAGCTCCACCCGCCTGCCGAAGATTTCCTCGAGAAAGAAGGCGAGATGGATAAAATTGTCGTAACTCTTGAGGTCCGGCTGAAATTCCACCAGAATGTCCACGTCGCTTTCCGGCCCGGGAGTTCCGTGGACGAAAGATCCGAACAGTCCAATACGTCGCACACCGAGTCCAAGGAGCCGGCCCCGGTGATCTCTCAGAAGATCGAAAATGGCGTCCCTGCTCAGGACAGTCATGAAATGTCCCTCCTTTCCGGTATTGTACAAGCCGGCGGGAGCTTCTTCAACTTAATACACTACCCCTGTTTCCACGAATTATCTCATCTCCCATGTTGGCTAAAAGAAATTCTCTTCTCTGATTCCCTAATCTGAAGATCTTCTCCAGCCGCTTCAGATATGCCCCGCCTGGCCTCCTCTCGCCCCTTTCCCACCTACCCAACGTTCCCGGGTCCAACCCCAGCCGCCACGCCATGGCCTTCTGACTGAAGCCACGGTACTTGCGGGCCATGGTCAGGACATCTCCCTGGGACCATTCCGGGTCGTAGGGGCAGTAGGCGAGAGGAGCTTCATATCCAGTCGTCTCTTCCGCAAATGGTCTCCGAGGGTACGGATTTCGGTGGGATAGTGAGCCGAGGTGGGCTTTTTCACCTTTAGAACCAAGTGGCAAAAAGGCAACGCAACCCTCAAGGATTCGTTTTTCGAAGACCATATTGCCCTTATCATATTGAGAATAAAGGGGTTTACTTGATTGCTCGGTGAAGTGGTAAAAAGGCAACGCAACGGTGGGGAACTACATATTGCATAAATATGAAGACCACTTTTTTAGAATGCTAATAAACCACCCCGCCGCAAGCAGCGGGGTATTTGGTCAAGTTTGTTTTCCGTTGATACGCCGCAAGCGGCGGGGAATATGACCCGGCATGATTTAACGGGACAGTAGTGATAAAATCACAGTTATCCCATAAGCCTGTAAAACAGGCATGAACCCCGCAAAAGTCAAGGGCGCCGGTCAGACAATGTTTTTTCACCGGACTGGCCGGAGCTGTCCCTTGCGGAAACACTAATGGAGCAGCTCTTTCGTCATCGGGCGCTCAAGATGCTTCTTGCGGAGGGACTGATCAGGCCGGAACGAGTCAAGGAAGGACGCTCACGCCGGATTTCCTGGCGGCCCTTACGAGGGCGGCGTCGAGCGTGGCGAGTGCAATACCGTAACGTTGCGCCAGGTCAAGGTAGCAGGCATCGTAGGCACTCAATCCATGCTCACGGGCCAGGGACCGTGAACGCTCCATGTCACCGATGCCTCCCGGCTCAACCCTGATGGGCAGGCTGAGAAGAACCTCCACCGCTCTGGAGGCGTCGGCCGGTGAGATTCTCCCTCTCCGCTCCGCCACCGTCAGGACATTGGCCATTTCGAAAGGCCAGAGAGGCGGCGTCAAAGCCTCGACCCTGGACAGTTTGAGAAGGATCTCTTCCGCGGCGTCATTAGAGGCATCCTTGAGACACCAGGAAGCCGATACGGAGCAGTCCAGCACGAAGGGTTTCACAGCCTTCTTCCGGAATCACGCAGGTGGCGTATTGATTCCTTCCCCGCCTTCGTGTGCTTTCTGATCTCACGAAATTCCCTGGACGCTGTTTTCACATCGATGGAGGGGGTACTTTCGGCAGGGACCAGCCTGGCAACAGGTGTTCCATGCCTGGTGATGGTGATGAGCTCCCCCCTTCTGACGCGTTCCAGAAGCTTCGACAGTTGTGTTTTTGCTTCGAAGGCTCCTATTTTCATAACCTGTCACTCCTCATTGAGAACAAACTAGTCTTAAACTAGAATATATTCATGAAAGCCGGTGATGTCAATACTGCAGTGGAAATCCTTCTGATACCGGCGAGAATCGCTAATTTTCAAACCAAGTTTCCGGGGGAATGTTGAGTCCCTGATGCCCATTGTAGGGGTGCAGAAGCTCAAGTCCGGCGAAGTGGAGGGTACCCGCGTGCAGACCAACAGGCGCGCAAGCTGGCGAATCCGGTTACCTGAAGGCACTTACGACAACCATCCAACTCTGTTTTGAAAAAAACTATGTGAGGTGATGCATTATGGACCACATTACCCCGAATGTTCGGGTCCCATGCGCATGATCTCGTTCATCCAGGAAGAGCATGTCCTCCGGAAGATCCTGGAGCACCTGAAGCTCTGGAAGGAGTCTGAACCGCGGTCTCAACCCCAGGTTTCCGAGCAGGTAGGCGTTCAGCAGTTCTTTTCTATTACAGACTTGTGACTAAGGTTTGGTGTCCAAATAGTGTCCACCCAGCGGTCAAACTCAGTCATAATCAGTCACACTCAATTACACTCAGTCATTGTCGACTTCTTTAGTAAAACTAAGGGGTTGGCGCAAGTT
>JAUWCW010000023.1 GCA_030609125.1 Candidatus Rokuibacteriota bacterium | reverse complement strand
GCAGCGATGAGGGGCGGCTTGGCGGCCGGCTTTTTCTGTCTTTTCACGGCCTTTGGCGCCTTCGGCCAGGAGGCGCCTGTTCCCTCGCCCGAGGAGAGTCTCGGGCGGGCGCGCACCCTGATGAGCGAGGGACGCTCCCCGGAGGCGCTGGAGCTTCTGCGCCTGACGCAGGAGCGCTTTCCCGAGTGGCCCCGGGCCTGGGAACTGCGGGTCCTTCAGGAGGCGTGCCGTCAGGCCCTGGGGCTTCAGATCCAGTCCGCAGAGGGTGCGGACGACCGCCGGGAGCGCCTGAAGATCGCCCAGGTCCTGCTCTTCGAGGGGAAGACGATCGAGGACATCGAGGCCAACCTCGTCCGCCTCCGCGACGCGGGGGTCAACACGGTCTTCATACGCGTCTTTCACAACTATGGAGACCGGCCCCTCTTCAGGGGCGGCCCCTCGGCCCGCAGCGGCGTGTACTTTCAGACCGACGCCGCACCGGTCCTGGAAGATTACCTCTCCGCCATCATTCCTGTCTGCCGCCGCCTCGGGCTTTCGATCTTCGCCTGGATGACCACCCGCCGCTGCGAGTGGCTTCTCGCCGAGCGGCCCGACCTGGCGGAGCTCACCCTTGATCTGGAGACGGGCAAGGTCCTGCCTTCGCACTCCCTGAACATCTTCCACCCCAAAGTGAGGGCGACCCTCTTCGAGGTCTTCAAAGACCTGGCGGCCTACGACATCGACGGCATTCTCTTCCAGGACGACCTGGTCATGCGCACCGGCGAGGGCCTCAGCCCCGAGGCGGTGGGCGCCTACATGGAAGACGGGGGGGTGGCGGTTTCCCCCGAAACGCTCTTCCGCATGGACGGCCCCGGCCCCTTTCTCCCTCTCTTCTCCCCGGACATGTACCGGCCCGCCTTCTGGGACTGGGTGTCGTGGAAGAACCGCCGGCTCCTGGAGCTTGCCTGGGAGCTGATGGACACGGCCCGCCGTGTCAGGCCGGAGCTGCGCTTCGCCCTGAACCTGTACTACGAAGCCGTTCTCAATCCCAGGATGGCCCTCGCCTGGTATGCACAGGACCTGAGCGCGGCCCGGGGATACCCCTTCGACTACTTCAGCCTCATGAGCTATCACCGCCAGATCGGCAAGGAACTCTCCCTCTCCGGCGCCGAGGCTCTCGACGTCCTCACCTCCATGAGCCGCCGGGCGGTCAGCGAGGTGGGCCGGCCGGAAAGGGTCATCATGAAGATCCAGTCCCTCGACTGGGACACCCACCAGCTGCTGCCCGGGGATGAGCTGGACCGGGCCCTCTCCGCCGCCTCACCGATGGAGGGAGTAAGCCTCGCCTTCGTCCGCAGCAGCTCCGACCCCCCGCTGGACGTTATCCGGAAGCATTTCCTCCCGAGGGAGGAATGACCAGGTTCGGGACCAGCTCCTTTTCCCTGGCCGTGGCCCTCACGTCCCTTCTGCTCACCCTGGTGGTCGTGCAGGCCGTGTGGGACTCCTACTACCCGCCCTACGGCAGGGAGGCCCTGCGGCGGCGGCGCGAATACTACGAGAAGGTCCTCGTCAAGGCCGACCTTTCCTGGAGGGAGGGACTATATTATAAGGTGATGGATGGAACGGAGGAGAGGCGATGACCGTTCAGTGCCGGCTCTGCCCGACCGAGTGCGTCCTCGAAAACTACCAGGTCGGAGTCTGCCGGGTGCGGATCAACCGGGACGGCAAACTCTACTCGCTCGTCTACGGCAAACCCTGCGCCGTCCACGTCGATCCCATCGAGAAGAAACCCATCTTTCACATGCTCCCCGGAACGAGCGCCTTCTCTCTCGCCACCGCCGGCTGCAACCTGACCTGCAAGTTCTGCCAGAACTGGGAGATCTCGCAGGCCAACCCGGAGGAGACCCGCAACGGAAGCCTCGAGCCGGAGCAGGTCGTATCCCTCGCCCTCGAAAAGGGGTGCCGCTCCATCGCCTACACCTATTCGGAGCCGGTGATCTTCTTCGAGTACATGCTCGACACCGCCCGGCTCGCCCGGAGCAGGGGCCTGCGCAACATCTGGGTGACGGGGGCCTACATCAACCCCGACCCTCTTCGCGAACTTGCGCCCCACATCGACGCCGCCAATATCGACCTCAAGGGGTTTACCGACGACTACTACCGGAAGGTCTGCGGCGGCAGGCTCCAGCCGGTGCTTGACGCCATAGCGCTTTCGGTGAAGCTCGGGGTCATGGTCGAGCTGACGAACCTCATCGTTCCGACCCTGAACGACGATCCGGGCATGATACGGGAGATGTGCCGCTGGATAGCTGGAGACCTCGGCCCGGACGTCCCCCTGCACTTCTCCCGCTTCCATCCCCATTACCGCCTGCAGAAGCTCCCCCCCACGCCTCTCGAGACCCTCTGGAAAGCGCATGAGACGGCCCTCGACGCCGGCATCCGCTACGTCTACACCGGCAACGTTCCCTACGACGAGCGCTCCAACACCTTCTGCCCGAACTGCCGGACACGCCTCATCAGCAGGGTGGGGTACTTTGTCAGAAAAAACAGGCTTCGCAACGGGCTCTGCCCCGTCTGCGCAACCCCGATTGCCGGAGTGTGGTCATGAAAAGAGCGCCGGAGCACGAAAAGGCCCCCCGCCTGGACGGGAGGAGACGGTTCCTGATCTGGAACGCCGCCGCTCTCCTTTTCGCCCTGGCGGGACGAATACCGGGAATCCGCCTCCTCCCGGGGGGCCGCGGCGCTCTGAGGGGGCATGAGGCCCGCTGGTACCGCAAAATAAGGTAAGGACAGGAGAACATGAGACTGCTCTTTCTTCTGACAATGGCGCCGGCCGCCCTCGCCGCCGCCTTCTGGGGGCCGGTTCCTCTCGGGGCCGGAGAGCAGATCGGGGGACGGCTCGCGGCGGCCGCCCCGGTGGAAGGAGCGATGCCCATGAATGCCATCAGCCTGCAGTTCGTCGAATACCGCGGCGATCCGGAGGAGCTCGCACGGCGGGTCGACCGGATGCTGGAAGAAGCCCCCGCCCCTGCCAGGGCGGACGACCCGGCGGCGATCGTCGTTCCACACGCCGGCTACCGGTACTCCGGACCGATAGCAGCCTACGCCTACAACGCCGTCCGGGACAGGAACTACGGCACCGTGGTGGTCATCGGTCCCAGTCACCGCGTCCCTTTCCAGGGCATCTCCATCCTCGACGCGGAGTCTTTCCAGTCTCCCCTCGGGGCCATACCGTGCGACCGGGGGCTTATCGCCTCCCTCCTCGAGTCCCATGAAAATATCGCCTATCTCCCCGAAGCTCACAGCGACGAGCACTCCCTGGAGGTGCAGGTCCCCTTCCTGCAGCGGTCGCTGAAGAATTTCAAGCTCGTCATGGCCGTCATCGGGGGCCACGACCCGGGGGCCGAGGAGGCCTTCACCGGCCTGCTCGCGGAAAAAGCCGCGGCGGGCGGCCTTCTTCTCGTGGCCAGCTCGGACTGGTCCCACTACAAGAACTACGACCTGGCCAACCTGATGGACCGGCTCACGCTCCGCTCCGTTCTGGCCCTGGACAGCGAAGGGCTGAACCGCGACATCCGCTCGCGCAAGGCCGAGCTCTGCGGCCTCCGTCCGGTGCTCTCAGTGATCTCCGCGGTCCACAGGATGGGCGTTCGGGAAGGGGTTCTTCTCAGGCACGCCAACTCCGGGGACACGGCGGGACCCAAGGACGCAGTGGTCGGCTACGCCGCCATTGCCTTCTACCGGGAAAGCGGCGGCGGGGAGGAGGAGGGCGGCAGGCTCGACGAGGCCTCGAAAAAAGAGCTCCTCGCCCTGGCCCGCAAGGCCATCGAGGGGGCCGTCAACACCGGTCGGGCGCCGGAGCCGGAAACTGGCAATCCGGCCCTCAGGAAGCCCCAGGGCGCCTTCGTCACCATCAAGATCAACGGCAAGCTCCGGGGCTGCATCGGCAACTTCGGGATCCGCGACGCCAAGCCCCTCTACCGGACCGTTTCCGACATGGCCGTCGCCGCGGCGGTGCAGGACCCCCGCTTCCCGCCCCTCTCAAAGAGGGAACTTCCCCTGATCGAGCTGGAGATATCGGCCCTGACGCCCCTCACGCCCCTCGACGGCGCGGAGAAGATAGAGGTGGGACGGCACGGGCTCCACATCACCAAGGGCTTCCGGTCCGGCGTCCTCCTCCCGCAGGTGGCTTCCGAATACGGGTGGGACCGCGTCACCTTCCTCGAGCAGACCTGCCGCAAGGCGGGCCTGGGCCCCGACGAGTGGAAGGAAGGGAGCTCCATCTCAACCTTCGAGGCCGAGATCTTCAGCGAGAAAGACGGGCTGCAGAGCCCGGGATGACAAACCACGCACTGTCGTTCTTCTATTCCGTCCGGTGCAGGTGAACGTCGCGCTGGGGAAACGGGATGGTCACGCCCTCGGCGTTGAACCGCTCGTAGATCGCCAGGTTGAGCTCGTGGATTATCTTACCCTTGTTCATGGGGTCGTCGGCCCAGCAGAGCAGCTCGAAGCTCAGTGACGAGTCGGCGAAGGCGCGGAAGCGCACCCTCGGTTCCGGCGCCTTCTCGACCCCCTCGTGCGAGGCGGCGATCCCAAGGAGGATTCTCTCAACCTGGGCCGGGTCGGAGCCGTAGGCGACCCCCACCGGCAGGCGCACCCTGAACCTCTTGATGGGAGCGCTCTCGTTGATGATCTTGGAGGTCGCCATCAGGGAGTTGGGGACCGTGATGAGGACGTCGTCGCGGGTCTTGATCCTGGTGCTTCGCAGGCCTATGTCCACCACCTCTCCCCTCTCCCCGCTCTCGAGAACGATGTAGTGGCCCACGCTGTAGGGGCGATCGACGAGAACGCTGATGCCGCCGAGGAAATTGGCGATCGTGTCCTTGGCGGCGAAGGCGACCGCCGCGCCGGCGATCCCCGCCGAGGCCAGGAGGGGCGTGATGCTGACGCTCCAGGCCGAGAGCACCCCCATGACCCCCAGGGCGAGGACGATGACGACGGTGATGTTCTTCAGGAGCGTACCCAGGTGCTGGCCGGCGCTCGAATCTCCCGGGATGAAGCGGGGAAGATAGTCGAAGACGACACCGGCGATGCGCACCACCGCCACCGACCAGATGATGACGAGGAGTGTCTGAACGGTGTTGAAGTAGATGAGGGGAAGGTTGAGCACCCTCATCGCCAGGGCCGTTCCCAGGAGGAAGGCGGTCAGAAAGACGGGGCGGTGGAGAGCGGCGATGAGCCGGTCGTCGAAATCGGAAGAGGTGGACGAGACGAGCCGGGAAACGACCCGGGTGACGAAAAGATCGATCAGGAGCGCCGCCACCGCCGAGGCGACGACGATGATCACCGCGTCGATGAAAGGCGACGGCGTGATGCGGATCACCGGGAGCATTTCCATCCGTGCATTGTAAACCATTGCCCCCCGGGCAGTCGACGGGACGACCCCGACCCGATGTAGCCGCAGGCTTCAGCCTGCGCCCAACCGAGAACGGACTATCAAATCCCCCTCAATCCCCCTTTGCCAAGAGGGGGAGGTGTGGAGGGGGCACTTTGCAGGAGGGGGCGGAGGACCGCGGCGGCTTCCCGGGGGGTGCGCACGGCTGTCTCAAGGCCGGGGTGGCGCGCGGCGACGGCCTTCACGGCCCTGATCAGGGGCGGCCACTCGAGCCCCCACCGGTCCAGATCGTCGTGGCGGCACAGCTCTTCCAGCGATCCGTGGAATACGACCCGTCCGTCTCCGAGGACGGCGAGCCTGTCGGCGACCCGGAAGATGTCGTCCAGATGGTGGGAGACCACCATCACCGTCTTGCCCCGTCCCGCCAGCTCACGCATGAGGTCGGTGATCCTCCGGCGCCCCGCCGGATCGAGGCCCGCTCCCGGTTCGTCAAAGACGAGCCTGGGGGTATCGAGGACCAGGACCCCGGCTATTGCGACCTGCCGCTTCTCTCCCCAGTTGAGGGAGAAGGGCGAACGGCGCCCGTACGTGCCGGGGTCGAGCCCCACCTGCCGGAGCGCCTCCTCCACCCGCCCGGGGATCTCGCCGGCGGGAGAACCGGCAAACTCCAGGCCGAAGGCGATATCATCGTAGACCGTCTCCGCGAAAAGCTGCTTTTCGGGAAACTGAAAGACCAGTCCCGTCTCACCGGAGAGCAGACGGGAGGACTTCGTTTTCGGGGTGAGCGTTATCTCTCCCACCTGCACCGTTCCCCGCTGGGGCAGGAGCAGCCCGTTCATGTGCCTCACGAGGGTGGTCTTCCCCGACCCGTTGCCCCCCAGAATGCCGAGGCACTCGCCCGCCGGAACTTCGAGGTCGATCCCCTTCAGAACGGGACGCGCCCAGGGCGTACCGGCGGCGTACGTGAAGTGGACGTCGCGCAGCCGTATCGTCACAGGCGCCGCGCCAGCTCGTCCGCACGCCAGAGCGCTCTGCCCTCCGGCGCCGGAGGAGGGAAGAGAAGCCCCGCCAGCAGGGAAAGGTCGGGGGTGAGCAGCCCCCATTCGGCGAGGGCATCTTCGGAGAGGGGCAGTTCCGCCGAGGGGCCCTCCCAGGCCACGCTGCCCCGGGCGAGAACGATTGTCCTGTCGCCCCTCAGCGCGTCCCCCACTTCGCTGGAAAGGTAGACCTCCGCTCTCCCGGCCCGTTCCGACCGGCGGCTCAGGAGGGTGGACACCTCCTCCCTTCCGCGCCTGTCAAGAAGAGAAAGCGGCTCGTCCAGGACCAGCAGGGCCGGATCGGCAATGAGTGTCGACGCCAGGGCCAGAATCTGCTTCTGCCCGCCCGAAAGGAGGGTGGGGGAGACTTCGGCGTGGCCGCCGAGGCCGACCTCCGCCAGCATGGCGTCCACGGCCCGGTCGATTTCCCCGTCCGCCCACTCCAGGTTCTGCAGGATGAGCCCCATCTCCTCCCGCACGACGGGACTGGTGAAGGTGTCCTCAGGGTTCTGGGTTACCAGGCCGACGGGCAGGGATGAGTCTCCCTGCCCCGACAGGGCCGGCCCCCGCCTGACTGTGCCCGCCTCCGGCGCCGTGACGCCCGCCAGCACGCAGGCGAGGGTGGTTTTGCCCGCCCCGCCGGCGCCGAGGACGACCAGCACCTCTCCCTCTCGCACCTCGAGGGAGACCTCGCGCAGAGCCGTCCGGCGCTCCCCGTCCAGCAGCGGATAGCTGCAGCTGACATCCCTGAGCTCTATCAGTCCCCGATCCCGGGTCATGCTCCCTGTCTCCCAAAAGAAAACTCCCCGGCGCAGCCCGGCCGGGGAGATTCCGCCACGGTACCGTCCGGGTCAGGTTCCCATGTCCCAGGCGGCGAGGTACTTCTCCTGCTCTTTTGTCAGCCGATCGATGCCGACACCCATGGCCTTGAGCTTCAGGTCGGCGACGGCACTGTCGATCTCCGCGGGGACGGGGTGAACATCCCTGCTGAGCCGCTTCTTTCTCGTGGCAAGGTACTCGGCGGAAAGGGCCTGGTTGGCAAAGCTCATGTCCATCACCGCCGCGGGGTGTCCCTCGGCGGCGGCAAGGTTGACCAGCCTCCCCTCGCCGAGCAGGTTGATCCTCTTCCCTCCGGGCAGGGTGTACTCGTCGACAAACTTCCGGACGGACCGCTTCTTTTTCGCCATCTTCTCCAGAGATTCGATATCGAGCTCGACGTTGAAGTGTCCCGAGTTGGCCACTATGGCGCCGTCCTTCATGGCTCGGAAATGCTCCCGCCGGATGACCTTGATGTCGCCCGTGACGGTGACGAAGAAATCCCCCACCTTCGCCGCTTCCGACATCGGCATGACCCGGTAGCCGTCCATGACGGCCTCCAGCGCCCTCAGGGAATCCACTTCGGTGACAATCACGTTCGCCCCCGCTCCGGAGGCCCGCATCGCCAGCCCCCGACCGCACCACCCGTAGCCGCTGACCACGAAGGTCGAGCCCGCCAGAAGCCTGTTCGTGGCCCGAAGGATGCCGTCCACGGTGCTCTGGCCCGTTCCGTAGCGGTTGTCGAAGAAGTGCTTGGTGTTGGCGTCGTTGACGGAGATGATGGGATAGAGGAGCACCTTCTGCGCCGCCATGGCCTTGAGGCGGATGACGCCGGTGGTGGTCTCCTCCGTGCCGCCCAGGATGCCCCGGACCAGGTCCTTGCGGTCGCCGTGGATGACCGACACCACGTCGGCGCCGTCGTCCATGGTCATGTGGGGCTTCAGGTCCAGCGCCGAGTGAATGTGGCGGTAGTAGGTCTCGTTGTCCTCCCCATTGACGGCGAAGGTCGGGATCCCCCAGTTCTTCACCAGGTGGGCGGCAACGTCGTCCTGGGTGGAGAGGGGATTGGAGGCGCAGAGAGCGACGTCGGCTCCGCCGGCCTGAAGGGTGCGCGCCAGGTTCGCTGTTTCCGTGGTGACGTGGAGGCAGGCGACTATCCTCTTGCCCTTCAAGGGCTTCTCACGGGCGAAGCGGCGGCGAATCCAGTCCAGGACAGGCATGTCCCGGGCGGCCCACTCGGTGCGGAGTTTTCCTTCGGAGGCGAGCTGGAGATCCTTTACATCGTAGTCCATGAATGTGCTCCTTGATGTGTTACACGCCTGCGGCGCTTTTCAGTTCGTCGGCCTTGTCGGTCCTCTCCCAGGTGAACTCCGGCTCCTCGCGCCCGAAGTGCCCGTAGGCCGCCGTCTGCCGGTAGATCGGCCGGAGCAGGTCGAGGTGCTTGATGATGCCCGCCGGCTTGAGAGGGAAGATCTGCGGGATCAGGTCCCGTATCCTGACGCTATCGATGTGATTGGTTCCGTAGGCGTCGACGAAGATGGATACCGGGTCGGGGACGCCGATGGCGTAGGCCAGCTGCACCTCTATCTTGTCGGCCAGGCCGGCGGCGACGATGTTCTTGGCGATGTAGCGCCCCATGTACGAGGCGGACCGGTCCACCTTGCTCGGGTCCTTGCCGGAAAAGCATCCGCCGCCGTGGCTGCCCACCCCCCCGTACGTGTCGACTATGATCTTGCGTCCGGTGAGTCCCGTGTCGGCATGAGGACCGCCGAGGACGAAGCGCCCGGTGGGGTTGACATGGTAGGTGACGCGCTCCTCGTCGAGAAGCTCCGCGGGAACCACGGGCCTGACCACCTGCTCGATGATACCCTCCCGGATGTCCTTGAGGCGCATCTCCGGCGAGTGCTGGGTGGAGACAACCACCGTGTCCACCCGGACGGGCTTGTCGCCGCTGTACTCGACGGTCACCTGGGTCTTGCCGTCGGGGCGGACGTAGTCCAGGATGTCCCGGCGGCGGACTTCGGCGAGCCGGCGGGCGAGCTTGTGGGCGAGAACGATCGGCATGGGCATCAGTTCCGGCGTCTCGTTCGAAGCGTACCCGAACATGAGCCCCTGGTCCCCGGCGCCCTGCTCGTGACCGGCGGTCTCGTCCACTCCCTGGGAGATGTCGGGCGACTGCTCCTGTATCGCCGTCACCACCGCGCAGGTCTCGTAGTCAAAGCCGTACTTGGCGCGGGTGTAGCCGATGTCGCGGATGACGTCTCTCACCAGCCGCGGAATGTCCACGTACGTTTTCGTGGTGATCTCTCCGGCAATGAAGGCCAGCCCGGTGCTCACCATCGTCTCGCAGGCCACCCGTCCATTCGGGTCGTCTGTGAGTACAGAGTCGAGGATGGCGTCCGAGATCTGGTCGGCTACCTTGTCGGGGTGCCCCTCCGTCACAGACTCGGAAGTGAAGTAGTAATTTTTCTCCATGGTGATCCCTCCGTGCTCCTTGCTGCCCGCGCCTTCTGAGACCGGGCGTTATCCGCTCACCGGCACACGTTCAAAGAAAGTTCTTATAACACGGAAGCTTACAGGTTTCAACTCCTTTCAGCACCGCGAGCTCTTTTTGGCCTTGAACCGGAGCACCACGGCGGTTCCCTCCAGGCCGAATTCTTCCCGTATCCTGTTCACCAGGTAGCGGCGGTAGGTGAAGTGCACCCTCGCCGGGTCGTTCACCAGAACGGCGAAGGTCGGCGGGCCCGTCTTCTCCTGTGTTATGTAGCCGAGGGAGACGGACTTGCCCTTGTACGTCGGCGGCTTGTAGGCCCGGACGGCGCCGCGGAAGAAGCTGTTCAGATCGGGGGTCGAAATCCTGCGGGTGAACTGCACGTGGGCCCTGCTCACCGCCCCCAGCAGCTTCTCTATCCCCCTCCCCGTCAGGGCCGAGGTGAAGACCAGCGGCGCCCAGGAGAGGTGCTTCAGGCTTTCGGCGATCTTGCGCTTGTACTCGTCGCCGGCCCGCGGCCCCATGTCGACCAGGTCCCACTTGTTGACGGCGATGACGCAACCCTTCTCGGCCTCGGTTATGAGGCCCCCGATGTTGGCGTCCTGGTCCGTCACCATCTCCTCCGCGTCAAGAGCCAGGACGCAGACGTCGGTCCTCTCTATGGCGCGCCGGGCCCTGATGACGCTGTACTTCTCCAGCGTTCGATCTATCTTTCCCCGCCGGCGGATGCCCGCCGTGTCGATCAGCACCCAGGGGCTGCCGTCGAAGACGAACGGCGTGTCGACGGCGTCGCGCGTCGTCCCCGGAGTGCTGTCGACGATGACCCTCTGCTCACCGAGGATGGCGTTGACGAGAGAGGACTTGCCGACGTTGGGGCGGCCGACGATGGCCGCCTGCAGGGGCCGCTCCTTCTCCTCGGAAACGTCCCCCGCGGGCAGAATCCGCACCACCGCGTCGAGGACATCGTCGAAGCCGAGGCCGTGCTCGGCTGAAACGGGAAAGACCCGCTCCACCCCCAGCCGGTAGAAATCGTAGATACCCTCCTCGCGTCCGGGGTTGTCGACCTTGTTGGCCAGCAGCAGGACCCGGCCCTCCCCCTTGGCCCTCAGGATCCTGGCCAGTTCCACCTCCAGGGGGTTCAACCCTTCCAGGGCATCGACGACGAAGAGGACCAGGGAGGCCTCACCGAGGGCCGCCGCCGCCTGCTCCCGGATACGCACGGTCATCTCTTCCTCGGCGAAGGCGTCGAAACCGCCGGTGTCGACCAGGGTGAAGCGGCGGCCCGCCCACTCCACGACCCCGTACTGGCGGTCCCGGGTCACCCCCGGCTCGTTGTCGACTATGGCCTGGCGGCGGCCCACAAGACGGTTGAAGAGGGTCGATTTGCCGACGTTCGGACGGCCGATTATGGCCACCACGGGCGATGAGATCATGGGCGATCCAGCTTCTCCAGGGCTTCCTCGGCGGCGGCCTGCTCGGCTTCCTTCTTGCTTTTCCCCGTTCCCTCCGCCAGGGCCTCGTCGCCCCTGACGACGGCCACGGTGAAGATCGGCACGTGGGAAGGGCCGCTCTGGGAGAGAAGACGGTAGCGGGGCGCCTCCCGAAACCTTTCCTGGCACAGCTCCTGGAGCCTGGTCTTGGCATCCGGCGTGGCCCGGAGAACACCGCCCTCCGGCGTCTGAAGAAAGAAACTCCGAACCACCCGGTACGCCTCCGACCAGCCGCCGTCGCGGAAGACCGCTCCCACGAGAGCCTCCGCCGCGTCGGCGAGTATGGACTGCTTCCGCCTTCCCCCGGATCTTTCCTCACCCCGGCCCAGGAGAAGGTGCTCTCCCAAGTCCAGCCGCCGCGCCGCCTCCGCCAGCGACTTCTCGTTCACCAGCCGGGCCCGCAGCCGTGAGAGCTCCCCTTCCCGGACATCGGGAAAGAGTTCGCACAGGTACCCCGCAGCGGCCAGGCCGAGGACGGCATCCCCGAGAAACTCCAGCCGCTCGTTGTGCTCCGCCCCGCCGCCGGGCTTCTCATTGGCAAACGAGCTGTGGGTGAGGGCTTCCCTGAGAAAGCCGGGATCCCTGAAGTCGTAGCCGATCCGCCGCTGCAGATCGTCGTGGCTCTGTCCGGTTTCCACGCCCATCATCTCCCGGAAGCTGATTCTTTCAAAAGGGGCATTCTCCGGATACGCACGGTGGGGGGAGCGGGAAGGAACCCGGTCAGGGAGTGAATTCCGTGAAGACCACGCAGCCGTTGACGCCGCCGAAGCCGAAAGAGTTGCTCAGGACGGCCCTGACGTCCGCCTTGCGGGCCTCGTTCGGCACGTAATCGAGATCACAGCCGGGGTCGGGGTTGTCGAGGTTCGTGGTGGGGGGTATCACCTTGCGGTCGATGACGAGAACCGAAACGATGGCCTCGATGCCGCTGGCGGCGCCGAGGAGGTGGCCCGTCATGGACTTGGTGGAACTGACGGGTATGCGGTAGGCATCCTCGCCGAAGACCCTCTTGATCGCCTCCGTCTCCGCCTGGTCGTTGGACCTGGTCGACGTCCCGTGAGCATTGATGTACCCGATCTGCCCGGGTTCGAGGCCGGCGGAAAGAAGGGCCCTCTTCATGCACCGCGCCGCGCCCTCCCCTCCCGGCGCGGGAGCGGTCACGTGGTAGGCGTCGGCGGTCTCCCCGTAGCCCGCCAGCTCGGCGTAGATGCGCGCGCCCCGGGCCAGAGCGTGCTCCGCCGACTCCAGGACGAGGACCCCCGCCCCCTCTCCCATGACGAAACCGTCACGCTCAAGATCGAAGGGCCGGGACGCTCCCGCGGGCTCGTCGTTGCGGGTGGAGAGAGCCTTGAGGCCGTTGAAACCGCTGATGCCCATGGGAGTGATCCCCGCTTCCGTACCGCCGGCGAGCATAGCCGTCGCCTCCCCGAGCATTATCCTGCGGGCAGCGGATGCCAGGGAGTTGTTGCCGCTGGCGCAGGCCGTCACGACGCAGGCGTTCGGCCCCTTGAGCCCGTAGGTCATGGAGACGTG
>JAUWCW010000161.1 GCA_030609125.1 Candidatus Rokuibacteriota bacterium | reverse complement strand
GGATCCATGCAGATCCCCACATCCGGCCCCGGTTTCAGGCCTGCTTTTTCAATCCCCTTGACAATCAGTTGCAACGGCTCTTCATTGGAAGACACATTGGGTGCAAAGCCGCCTTCATCGCCAACACCGACATGGTGCCCCTTTTCCATTAGCACCGCCCGCAGCGCCTGGTAGATTTCACTTGACCAGCGAAGGGCTTCCCGAAAACTTTCAGCGCCATAGGGTGCAACCATATACTCCTGAAAATCAGAACCCTGCCAGCGGACATGGGCGCCGCCATTCATAATGTTTAGCATGGGAACCGGAAGTCGGCCGGCGCCGTCATCACTCAAATATCGATAGAGGGGCTGGTTTGAAGCCAATGCCGCTGCCCGGGCCACAGCCAGCGAGACCCCCAGGGTGGCATTGGCCCCCAGTTTACCTTTGTTGGGGGTGCCATCCAGCTCGATGAGGACAGCATCGATTTCGGCCTGATTAGCGGCGTCGAGGCCCTTGATCTTTTCATTAATCACCCCGTTGACGTTTTCGACCGCCTTGAGAACGCCTTTGCCGTTAAATCTCTTTTTGTCGCCATCACGCAGTTCCAATGCCTCACGGGAACCCGTCGAAGCCCCTGAAGGAACGCCGGCCCGGGCTTTTAGGCCTCCGCTCAAGCTGATCTCAACCTCCACGGTGGGATTTCCGCGGCTGTCCAGGATCTCTCTGGCCATGGCCTCGGCAATTTGTGTGTTTTCCTTATTCATTCTCATTCCCCTTTCTTACTCACCGTGTCCGGTTTTTCATCCACCTTCCTGTCGTCACCTTTATCTGCTCCATCTTTTTCACATCATCTGTCAAGATCGACGAGTTCCAATCGGTTGTTAGATTCCGGGTTTCTTTCTGAAGGCCCCTCCGTTAGAACAACAATGTTGCCTTCGGTTTTATGATCCTTAAGCCATTTCAGCCATCCTCGAGCGCATCGAAACCCGGGCCGCCCGGCACCAACAACCTCTCGCGACCCGCATGCCGAAGTTAGAGATACTGGTGCCGGCAGCGCGGCTCGGTACACGGTGGCCTCGTCTCTACGCCTGGGCGCCCGTGCGCAGGCGTGCGAGCAGCGCGACGCTGACCAGGCAGGTCCATGCTGGAAAAAGAAATATCAGCAGCTTTAGGTGGGACATGCCAAGGAGCAGGGCGACCGCGAAGACTATGCCCAGCAATGCAATCCACCGCGGCAGCAGCTTCGAGCGCAAGAACATGGCGCTCGACACCATCACGAAGACGCCCGCTGCTCTTGCTGCGAACACGTTGAAGAAGGAGAACATTATCAGCCGTGTGACACGTACGTCGTCCGAACTGATCATGAAGTCGGCGCTCTCGGTGAGTCGTGAGACCAGGGCCGCCATAACCGCTGCTGCACTGAACAGCATTGCCACGAAGAGGAGGCCACTGCCGAGCAGTACGGAGTCGAAGAGGCGGTCGTTACGCGTCGCTGCGCTGTGTCTCAATCCGGCCATGAACCAGAGGAATGCGATACCGGCGAAGGGGATTAGATAAAGCGAAACGAGTGTGGCGGCGGGAGCGACTTCCTGGTTGAACCAGACAACCAGGTCTGCGTTGCGACTGGTGGCGAGCGCCCTGTTCAGGAGAACGAGAGATACTGTCATGAGACCGGTGAAGACCAGTCCGGCGGTGCCGGCTGCCCGCAGGGAAAGCAGGTTGGTGCGACGCGCCCCGCCGCTGCCGGACTCACCCGGCTTACTCTTTGACATAACGCCTCCTCAACGAGCCCGCACCGGCTGCTCAGCCGTTCGGGTATTGTAGCCGTCCCTACATCGTGGACTCATACAGCTTCGCCGAGCCCATGGCCTCGCCGGCGATCGGCCGGTCACCGGCAGGTTCGGAGCGCACGGCTGCCTTTTCCAGTCTCCTGGGGGAGACACCCGATTCTGTCGAACAGTCGAAGAAGTCCCGATACGGGTTGTCAAAGCTCTCCGCCTAGCAGTTCCACTATCTGGCGGCGGTAACCCGCGAACTCGGCCGTGCCGGCAGCGCTGTAATTGAGGTTCTTGTAGAGCCCCGTCAGGCGGGTGAAGAATTCCCGCGCCTTCTCCTTGTCGTCGAAACGCAGCTCCCGGTCGATGATCCCCCGAACCAGCCTGAAGCTCTCGAGCTGGCGCTCCAGGGACATGGAGGCGTCGACGTCGTCGAAGGCGTCCTGCTGAAGGTAGACCATGTCGAGGAGCAGGGCCTTCTGCCAGGTGACAAAATCCTCGATGGTGATTCCCTCCTCGCCGGTGACCTGCATCATCTGTCCGATGGTGTCGCCGTCGTTCAGAAGCCGGGCGAGCCGCTTCACGTCCTCCACCCAATGGGGGTCCAGGCGATCGCGATACCAGGCGGCGAGCTGGTCGAGGTATCGGGACCAGGAGATGAGAGGATCGATGGCGGGGTAGAAGCGCTTGTAGGCCCTGTCGTAGGAGAGGCCGAGAAAGGTCTTCACCGTCGAGAGCGTCGCCTGGGTGACGGGCTCCTCGAAATTCCCTCCCGCCGGCGATACGGTACCGATGAGGGTGAGGCTCCCCGTTGTCCCGGCGGGATTGCGGATCACTCCCGCCCGCTCGTAGACGTTCTTGATCGCCGAGTCGAGGTAGGCGGGGAAGGCCTCCTCGCCGGGGATCTCCTCCATGCGGCCCGAGGTCTCCCGCATCGCCTGTGCCCACCGCGACGTCGAGTCGGCGATGCACAGCACGTTGTAGCCCATCTGCCGGTAGTACTCGCCGAGGGTGATGCCGGTGTAGATGGAGGATTCCCTGGCCGCAACGGGCATCGAGGAGGTGTTGCAGATGATGATCGTCCGGTCCATGAGAAATCCTCCGGTGTGAGGATCCTTCGTCTCAGGGTACTCGGTGATGGTCTCCACGACCTCTCCCGCCCGCTCGCCGCAGGCGATGATGACGACGATGTCGACGGTGGCGTGGCGGGCGATGAGACTCTGCAGGACCGTCTTGCCGGCGCCGAAGGGGCCGGGGATGCAGGCCGTGCCTCCCCTGGCGATGGGGAAGAAGGTGTCGATGATCCGCTGGGTGGTGACGAGGGGCTCGTCGGGGTAGAGCCTTTCGGCCTGGCGGCGGGCGAGCATGCCCATAGGGATGGGACGCCTCACGGGCCAGCGCATCGTCATTGTCAGCTCCCGCTCGGGACCGTTCTCGGGGCGGATCGTGACGACGGGCTCCTCCACTGTGAAGCTTCCCTTCGCCGTACCCGTGACCTCGGCGGTGCCCTTGAGGTCGAAGGGCACCATGATCCTGTGCTCGAAGGGGCCTTCCCCGGTGGTGCCCAGCACCTGTCCCGCCGAGACGGTGTCGCCTTCCTTCACCGAGGGCTCGAACCGCCATTTCTTCTTCCCGTCGAGGGCGGCAACGTCCTGTCCCCGGGGAAGGAAGAAGCCGTGCTCTTTCGCGATAATCTCGAGGGGATTCTGCAGCCCGTCGAAGACCTGGGCCAGCAGCCCCGGTCCGAGGGAGACGGAGAGCATTTCCCCCGAGAGCTCGACGGTGTCGCCGACCTTGACGCCCCTGGTGTCTTCGAAGACCTGCATGTCCGCCCGCCCGCCCTCGATGCGCAGGACCTCGGCCATGAGGCGCTCGTCGCCGACGAGGATGTGGCCCACCTCGTTCTTGCTCACCGGTACGACGGTGGCGTCGATGGCGATGAGGCTCTCCTGGACATCGACGACTGGCGCCCGCCGTCGATGTGACACAACCTTCTCAGGCGTATTGCGGCTGCTGCTCATCGATGACCTCCTGTACCAGTGTGGTGAACGCCAACGCCGACTGATCGCTGTTGCGGGAGAGCCAGCGGGCGAGGATATCCCACTTGAAGGCGTAGGCGAAAAGAGCATCGAAGGCGAAGGGCCGCGCCTCGGCGATCCGTGAGAGGCGGCGCCAGGCCTCGTCCATGAGGAGTTTTTCAAGCTCCAGGGGGTCTCCCTCGGCCAGGAGCTGCCTCGCCCGGGGAATCCAGGGGAAGAGATGGCCCAGGCCGAAGTCCTCACTCTCCCAGCGGCTCCTGATGACCCTGTCCCAGTCTCCGACGCCGCAAAGCTCCCCGGCGGAGGGAGAGCCGTCGCCTTTCACCTTGCGGCGTAGGCCGGCCATCACGCTGCGCTCGGCCATGAGGTAGTCGATGAAATCCCTCAGGACCAGGTTGCGCGTCTTCTCCATGGCTTCCCTGAACTGGCCGTCGATCTCCCTGTCCGTCCTGGTAAGGGGGTGGCGCCGCCACTGTAGAAGGTTGAGGGCCCTCTCGATGTCGGCGTCGTCCCCGGGGTCGAGCATTGTCCTGCGCTTCCGGAGCTTCTGCGGGTTGATGGGCAGCCTCTCGGCTTTCAGAAAGTGGGGCAGGTGCGGGAGGCTCGCGACGAGCATATAGTAGGAGCGGCCCATGATCAGCGGGACTCCTCCTGGACGACGGCTCGGTAGCGCGGCAGGAGATACTTGAGGAGGAGCCTCGAAATCGCCTTGTCCGTAAGGTTGATCTCCAGTTCCGCGTCCTTGATGCGGACCCGGGCGCCGCCGTCGATGCCGTCGTCGGGAAGAAGTTCCACCCCCTCGCGGAGCATTTCCGTTGTAAGCCTGAGAACGGCCTCTTTGATCTTTTCCCTGATCTCGCCCTCAGGCGCGGCCTCGGGAGATGGCCCGTTGGCCAGGGCGCTGGAGATGAAGATCTCTGCGTCGCGGTTGGTGATGTACTTGTCCGCAGCTTCACCGGCGAGGATCAGAACGAGATTTTTCACGAAGTCGGGGGACTTCGTCTGCTCGCAGACGAGGCAGTGCACGTGCTTTTCAAAAGCCCGGCGGACGTTGTTGCGAAGCTCAAGGAGGGTGTCGCGGGCCGCGGTCCTCAAGGCCTCGACCCCCGCCGACTTGAAATTCTCGGCCTCCGATCGGGCGCCGTCGATCATCGCCCGGGCCTCTTTCCTCGCCCGGGTTCGAATCTCCTCCGCTTCCCGCTCCGCCTCGGCGCGTATCTTCCCCGCCTCGTCCCGTCCGGCCTCGACGGCCTCGCCGCGGATGCGGTCGATGAGCTCCTGGACACCCGAGGAGGATTTTGTTTCCCCTGGTCCGCTCATGTCTTCTCTCCCGCTCTCAGGAAATTCCGCCCGCAAGGACGAGGGCGAACACGAAGGCGAAGACGGCGAACCCCTCGATCACCGCCGAGGGTGCGATGGATATGCCGAAGATCTCGGGCTTGCTCTTCGAGGCGTTGATGGCCGCCGCGCAGGCCGATCCCTGGGCCGCGGCGCTCACCAGCAGGGCGAGACCCGAGAGGAGACCCAGGGCGAAAATCCCCGGCGCGTTGTCCATCGTCAGCTCGCGGTTGAAAGAGAGGGTGACGACGATGCCGTAGATGGTCTGCGAAGAGGGCATGGCC
>JAUWCW010000367.1 GCA_030609125.1 Candidatus Rokuibacteriota bacterium | reverse complement strand
CCCCCGTGAAGGGCAAAGGCGGCGACGACGGGCCCGCACATGCCCAGGCAATGACCGAAGCCTCCCAGGAGCCCCGTCAGAAAGGCCAGCGAATAGTCGGGCGGCATCTACCTGTCCACTTCGAAGAGAAAAAACGCCGTTCCCGAGCGGGGGGTGCTCACCGCGGCCCGCCAGATATTTTTACCGCTGGGACACCTCACGATCACGCCCGCGCCGCTCCAGCTGCCGTCCCCGGCCGCCCGGAGGCGCACAATGTTCTCACCCATGAACATGCCGGGCATGGAGAGGTCGATGAAGACGTATTTCCCGGGGAGGGGATCGTCCAGGCCTTCGAGGGCAACGGTGAAGTCGAGGGCCGCCATGGACTTCACGGGCCGGGGAGAAATGTCGAGAGTGACGGACACACCGGTCTCTTCGATGACCGTCGTGCACGGCCCGGCGTCGATGGCGCAGATCGCATCGGCCCTCGTCGCGCCGCTCTCCCGGGCAAAGAGGGGACGTCGAAACTCGACGGTCCCTTCCTCCGCCTCGACGACGACGATCAGGTCCCACCGTCCCCTCAGCGGAAGCTCGACGGATGCCAGGTAGGTTCCGTCTTCACGAAGCGAGGCGCTGTAGGTGCGATCATACGCGGAAGAAGCGGCGCGGGTCGCCTTCACCTTCACCCCGTCGGTCACGAGGGGTTCTCCACGGGCGTCGAGGATGCGGATCACGACCTCGTTCGCGCCCGTCGAAAAGGAGCTTCCAACGAGGTCCACCTGAAGGCCCGAGTCCCTCTGCCGGGCCAGTTCCCGGTCCCACGCGAGGCCTCTCTCGTACGGGTTGTCCACGACGGTGCCGTCAAAGACGGACGTGCCGACGAGGACGGCGCCCACCACGGCGGTGAGGCCGATCACGACGACGGCGGCGAGAAGATACTTCATCTAGCTGTCGGGAACGATCACAGCCGCATGGGCCCGCACGGTTGTCCCATCCTCCATGGTGAGGATTATATCAATGGGCCCGCCCTTTTCGGAGACGAGAAAGACCGGGATCCTCCTGTGAGCGCCCCCCTCGATCTCTATGACCGGCGGCGATATCTCGATTGCCCCCGCTGCTCCGACGGCGCGAACGCCCAGAGAGGCGCTTTCCGCGGCGCGGTTTTCCAGCGAGAGGAGGAAGGAATTGACTATGCGTCCATCCGGCGACATGCGGGGGGGGTAGCCGTGGTTGGGAAGGATTGTCAGATCCACCGGAGAGCGGCCGGCGATGAGAAGGAGGAGGAGGCCGAAGAAGAAAAAGAGCGCGGCGGCAAGGAAGACGGCGGCGGGCCGGAAGGGGCGGAAGGGTCCGCCGGGTCGGCCGTAGAAGTAGCCTATCAGCGAGGGCCGGCCCTTCTTCCCCAGGATGTGTGCGCAGGCGTCGACGCACTCGGCGCAGCTCACGCAGGCGGCCTGCAGGCCCTCGCGAATGTCGATCCCCACGGGGCAGGTCCTGATGCACGCCTGGCATTCGACGCACTCGCCGGCCCGTTCGGGATCAAAGGCGATGACGAGCGTGTCCCTGTCGAACATGGCCCCCTGGAGCCTGGAGTAGGGACAGATGGTGGCGCAGAAGGATTCTCTCACGAGAAGAAGGTCCAGCCAGGTGATCCCGGCGAGAATGCCCCACGACCAGGCGGCCACCCTGCCGAGATCGCCGGCTGCCAGCCGGGAAAGGAAATCGTAGGGGGAGACGAAGTACCAGACCATGGCCGCCCCGGTGAGGACGCTCAGAAGGAGTGCCTTCAGGTGGGAAGAAAGACCCCTTCCGGTCAGATGCCGGAGCCGGTTCCTCGAGGCCGTCATGCCGGTGAGAATGAGCTGGGGGCAGAGCCATCCGCACCAGACGCGGCCGAAGACGAGGGTGACCCAGATGAAAAGGAACGTCAGAAAGAGGATGGCCACCAGGACGATGAAAAACTCGTTCATCCAGACGGCGGCGCCGAAGAAGTGGAGCCTCAGGGTGGGGATGTCGAACCGAAGGGCGCTCTCGCCCCCGATCCTGAGGAAGGGGAGGCCGAAGAAAAGAAGCGTCAGGAGAATGTGGACGAGCCGCCGCCAGGGATGGATGCGGCTAGTCATTCTCCTCCATCATTCGGTACTTGGCCTCCTCCACCCGGTCCTTTCTCTTTCTCGAATAGTAGTAGAGGATGATGATCGCAAAGAGAGCGCACAAGGCGAGGCCAAAGAGCAGATATGCCAGGGACTGAACCGGCACGCCTTCCTTCCCGCTACTTTTTCCGGACCGACGTGGCCAGCACGATGAGGATGCCGATAGCGGCGGCGACGGTAAACCCGATGGTGGCGAAGATGGAGATATCCATGTTCACGGCCCCCTATTTCTCCAGCGAGGCTTCGTACTCGGCCTGCTGGCTCCACCCGCTGAAGGCCGGTATGTACGACGCCGCGTAGTAGACGCCCCAGAGGATGAGACCCCAGAAGAGGATGTGAAAGATCAGGGGGAGCGTGTGGGCCGTCTCCTTCGCCTCCATGTCCTCGATCCTGTCGAATTCCTCCTGCATGACTCCCTCCTACTCCTTGGCCTGCTCGGCCCTGATAAAGCTCACGATGGACCAGATG
>JAUWCW010000122.1 GCA_030609125.1 Candidatus Rokuibacteriota bacterium | reverse complement strand
ATCGCCGAGGTGCAGGCCGACAGCAGCTCGCCGCTGGGGATGATCTGTCGCATGGGGCGTCTTTCGCCCGAGATCGTCTACTCGAAGGAGAGGCTTCTGCACCCCATGAGGCGCACGGGGCCGAAAGGGACCTTCGAGTTCGAGCGCATCGGCTGGGACGAGGCCTACGACCGGATCGTTGAGAACCTGGAGCGGGTGAAGCGCGAATCCGGCCCGGAGGCGACCGCCGTCTACACCGGCAGCGGGAGCTTCGAGCTCTCCTTCTGCGATATCTACCAGCCGAAAGGAGTGGCCGTCTCCTCCGCGGCGAGCGTCCTCTTCCCCTTCGGCTCGCCCAACACCCTCGGGGTGGGCGCCCTCTGCTACGTCTCGTTCGCCATGATCGCCCCCCACGTGACGATGGGGGGGATGTTCATCGACATGTTCAGCGATATCGAGAACGCGGAGCTGATTGTCGTCTGGGGAAAGAATCCGGCGGCCCACTGCCCGCCCATGGACTTCCTGCGCATCCAGGAGGCCCACCGGAGAGGGGCGAGAATCGTGGTGATCGATCCCCGCAGAACGGTGATGGCTCAGTACCCCGGCGCCGAATGGGTTCCGATCCGCCCCGGCAGCGACGGGGCCCTCGCCCTCGGCCTGTGCGGCGTTCTCATCGAGGAGGAGCTTCTGGACGAGGAGTTCGCCGGGAAGTGGACCGTCGGCTTCGAGGAGTTCGCCCGCCACGTTCAGCAGTACCGGCCGGAGGTGGTGGAGGGGATCACCGGCGTGCCGGCCGGGACGGTCCGGGATCTGGCCAGGAGGATCGCGTCGGCCGACGGGGCCGCGCCGGTCATGTACAGCGGGCTCGAGTACAGTGACGGGGCGGTGCAGGCGATCCGGGCAACCATGGTCCTCTGGGCCCTGGCGGGTCAGCTCGACGTGCCCGGGGGGCACTGTTTCGCCATGAAAGAGGGAAGGATCCGTGTCAACCGGGAGGGGCATGTGGCCAACCCGGACACACGTCGCGCCGCGGGACACAACGACTTTCCGGTCTACACGAAGTACCGGGGTGAATTCCACGCCGGCATCCTCCCCCGGGCGGTCCTGGAAAAGGATCCCTACCCCATCCGCCTGCTCCTCACCCTGGGAGCCTCCATGATCTCGTCGTGGCCGCAGTCCTCCCTGTGGCACAAGACCCTGGCCGGCCTGGACTTCATGGTCTGCGTCGATCGGCAGCTTACGGCCGACGCGGCGTACGCCGACATCGTTCTGCCCGCGGCCACCTACTACGAGATAGAGTCCTACATGGTCTACGGCTCTGTCTTCCGCCTCCGTGAGCGTGTGATCGAGCCCGTGGGGGAGGCTCGCAGCGACACCCTGATCCTGGCCGAGCTCGCCCGGCGGCTCGGCTACGGGCACCTCTATCCCCAGAGCGAGGAGGAAATTCTCCGCCACGTTCTGAAGGGTACGGGCTTTACCCTCGAGGAGGTCCGGGCGGCGGGGGGGACGGTGAGCAAGCCCGCGGCGATGATGCAGTACAGAAAGTGGGAAAAAGGGCTCCTGCGCCCGCAAGGGTTGCCGGGCTTCGACACCCCGTCGGGGAAGCTCGAAATAGCCTCGTCCATCCTGGAGGAGCACGGCTACGAGGCGCTGCCGGTCTACACCGAGCCGGGTGAGAGCCCCCTGTCGCGGCCCGACCTGACAGGGGAGTTTCCGCTCGTTTTCAACTCCGGCGCCCGGGCCGGGAACGACCTGCACGGGCTTCACCTCAGCGTTCCGGAGCTGCGGAGGGAGCGTCCGGTCCCGACCGTCATGCTGAACACCGCCGACGCGCGGGAGAGGGGGATAACCGACGGGGACAGGGTGAAGCTTTCCACCCTCCGCGGAGCAGTGGAGATGTACGCCATCGTGACCGACAACATCGTGCGGGGGGCGATCGAGGCGAGCGCCATGGGCGGCGGCCCCCTGGGGCCCGAGGCCTGGCGGCGGGCCAACGTGAACGAGCTTACGGACCTGCAGAGGTACGACCCGATCTCGGGCTTCCCCGTCTACAAGGCCCTGCTCTGCCAGGTGGAGCGTGTCGCCGGGGCGGGAGGGGCAAGTACGGGCGGCGCCGGCGAGTACAAAGTGGACGCCGGGCGGGAGGTGAGAAAGCCCAGGCGCCGCATCTACTTCGACCACAACGCCACGACGCCGCTGCACCCCGAGGTCGAGGCCGCCCTCGCCGACAGTGCGGAGGTCTACGGGAACCCGTCGGCCCTGTACGGGGAAGGCAAGAGGGCCCACCGGTCGGTGGAAACGGCGCGACGGAGCGTGGCGCTGCTTCTCAACACCACCGCCCGGAGGGTCTGCTTCACCGGGGGGGGGGTCGGAGGCCAACAACCTGGCCGTCAAGGGAGCCGTCCTGGCCGCGGGGCCGGGGCGCGGCCACATCGTCACCAGCGGTATCGAGCACCCCTCAATCCACGGTGTCTGCGGCTGGCTGGAGAAGGCGGGCTTTTCCGTTGCGCGCCTCAAGCCCGACCGGCAGGGCAGGGTGAGGACGGAGGACCTGCGGGAAGCGATCACCGAAAAGACCCGCCTCGTCTCGATCATGACGGCCAACAACGAGACCGGTGCGGTGCAGCCGGTTGCCGAGCTGGCGGCGGTGGCCCGGGAGCGCGGCGTGCTCTTTCACACCGACGCGGTCCAGGCGGCGGGGAAGATCCCCGTCGACGTCGAAGCCCTCGGGGTGGACCTTCTCACCCTGTCGGGCCACAAGTTTCACGGCCCCAAGGGCATCGGCGTCCTCTATGTCCGCAAGGGCGTGGACCTGGAGCCTCTGGTCCACGGGGGAGGGCAGGAGCGGGGGCTGAGGTCCGGGACCGAAAATGTTTCGGGGATCATCGGCATCGGGCGGGCCGCCGAAGTGGCCCTCTCCAGCCTTCCCCGCATGAGCGACGTGCGGAAAATCCGCGACCGGATCGAGGACGATCTGCGCCGCCTGGCGCCGCGGGCCCGCCTCAACGGGCCGAAGCGTGATCGTCTGCCGAACACGCTCAACATGACCCTCCCCGGCATAAGGGGGGAATCCCTGGTGCTGGCCCTCGATCGCCTGGGCATCGCCCTCTCCTCGGGATCGGCCTGCCACGCCGGCGTCCCCGAGCCGTCCCGGGCGCTGCTCGCCATGGGGCTCAGCGAGGAGGATGCCCACTGCTCCATTCGCATCTCCCTCGGATGGGAGACCACCCCGGAGGAGGCGGACCGGTTCGCGTCGGCGGTCGCCTCCGTTCTGAGCGACCAGGGGGCGATGGTGCGCTTTGTCTCCTGCCGCTGAAGCTGATATTCTCCGGCTATGAGCGGGAAAGCAGACAAGGGGCTCTCGGACCGCACCTGCCGGGTCCTCGATTACGGCGAGAGGCAGGAAGAAAAGGGCCGGCAGCAGTTTGCCAGGGACGTGCTCCTCGGTTTTTTCCGCTCCCCCAAGTCGATTCCGAGCAGGCACTTCTACGACGAAGAGGGGAACCGGCTCTTTCAGAAGATCATGGACCTGCCGGAATACTACCTCACCGACTGCGAGCTGGAGATCCTGGAAACGCACAGGGAGAGGATCACGGGCCATCTTGGCGGGCAGGCCTTCAACCTCGTGGAGCTTGGGGCCGGAGACGGCAAGAAGACCCGGGTCCTGCTGAGCCACTTCTGCGAGAGGGACCTGGATTTCCGGTACGTGCCCATCGACATCTGCAAACCGGCCCTGCTGCAGCTCATCGACATTTGCGGGAGGGACCTGCCCGGGGTGCCGATCGACGGACTCGTTTCGGAGTACTTCGACGGGCTCGCCTGGCTTTCGGGCCTCAACGACCGGCGCAACGTGGTGCTCTTTCTCGGCTCCAACATCGGGAACTTCAACGCCTCGGAGGCGAGAGTCTTCCTGCGCAGCCTCTGGAGCTCCCTCAACGACGGAGACCTGGTGCTCATCGGATTCGACCTGAAAAAGGACATCGAGCTGCTGATGCGGGCCTACAACGACCCGCAGGGAGTGACGGCACAGTTCAATCTCAACCTCCTGCGGCGCATCAACCGGGAGCTCGGAGGGGACTTCCAGGTGGAGAGCTTCGAGCACTACAGCACGTACGACGTCCTTTCCGGAGCCATGGAGAGCTACCTCGTGAGCCGCGCGAGACAGTCCGTCTTCATCGAGAGTCTCAGGATGCGCTTCGCCTTCGAAGCGTGGGAGCCGATACACACCGAGGTCTCCCACAAGTACCTGGCCGGGGAAATCTCCTCCATGGCGGACGAGACGGGGTTCGAGGTTGTCGACGAACTGAGCGACTCGCGCGGCTGGTTCCTCGACTCCCTCTGGCGCGTCCGGAAGCCGCTCACCCGTCCTGCTCGAGCCTGAAAAAGACCTCCACCACCTCCGGGTCGAAATGCTTTCCCGCCAGGGACCTGATGTGCTCACGGGCCTTCTCCCGGGGCCAGGCGGAGTGGTAGCGGCGCTCGTTGAGGAGGGCGTCCCAGACGTCGACGACAGCGAAGATGCGGGCCGCCGGGGGGATCTGCTCTCCCTTGAGTCGGCGCGGGTATCCGGTTCCGTCCCACTTCTCGTGGTGACAGTAAGGTATGTCCAGCGCGGGGCGCAGGTAGCGGATCGGTGAGAGCAGGTCGAACGCGTGGCGCGGGTGGCTCTCCATGATCCGCCGCTCCTTCTCGCTGAGGGGTCCTTCACTGAAGAGAATGGAATCGGGAATGCTCATTTTGCCTATGTCGTGCAGCAGGGCGCCCCGGCGGATGTGAACAAGCTCCTCCTCTTCCATGCCCATGGCGCGGGCGACGCGAAGGGTCGTCTCCACCACCCGCTCGGTATGCCCCTTGGTCTGTTTGTCCCGGATTTCCAGGGCTCGCGCCCACCCTTCCAGGGTCGTGTCGTACGCCATGGTGAGTTCGGAATGGGCCCGCTGAATGTCCCTGAAGAGGGTGGCATTGTCTATCGCTATGGCGGCCTGGAGTGCCATGGACTCCAGAAACCCCACCCACTCCGGATCGGGCTCCAGAGGTGAGCGGTTGTAAACCTCCAGGATACCGTTGACATTCCCCTTGGAAATGAGCGGCACCGCGAAGTAGGAGATGAACCCCTCGTCGGACACCAGCCGGGTGCAGTCGTGGTCCTCCGGATCTTGAGGAAGGTTGAAGACGGCCACCGTCCTTCGATCAAGGGCGGCCTTGCCGGCGCTGCACTCGCCGAGTCGGTGAAGGGTGCGCTGGACGCGGTCGGTTCGGAAGCCGCTGCCGGCGGAGAACGTCAGGGTCTGGGTGTGGGAGCTGAACGAGAGCACCGCGGCGGCATCGACGTGGAGGTGGGAAGTGAGCTGTTCGAGAAAGACGTTGAGGGTGACGTTCAGGTCCAGGCTGGCGGTGATGACCATGTCCACCGCGTGCAGCGCCGCCAGGTGCCTCAGGCGCCGCTTCGCCTGAACTTCCGCCTGCCGCCTCCCGGTGATGTCTATGCCCATGCCGAAGAAGTAGTCAAAATCCCCGTTCTCCTTGAAAACAGGTCGCCCGTGCCACTCCACGAGCCGCTCCCGGCCATCCTTGGCCAGCACGCGGTTTTCGTTGACCGTCGGCTTTCTTTCGGTCACGAGGCTCCTGAAGACGCGGGAGAGCATTTCCCGGTCGGCCTCGGGCACGAAGGTGGCGAGGTAGTTCTTTCCCGTCACTTCATCGGAGGTGTAGCCGAGGGTCCCCAGCATCATGTCGTTCATCAGGAGAGTCTCGCCGTCAGCGTTGATGGCCACGAAAAACACCGGGGAGGATTCGATCAGCGTGGTGCTGAAGTCCCTCTCGCGCTGGAGCGTCCCCTCCACTCGCCGCCGGCCCCGGAACTCATGCTTTACGGTGACGTACAGAAGGAGCGTGCTGGCGGCGACAAAAGCCCAGCCCTTGTAGGTCTGAAGGGTGCTCATCCTCTGCGGGTCCGAGACCATTGCAGCCAGCAGTCTGTCGGAGAGGAGAATCCACAATCCTCCGAAAAGGGCGTAGAGGACGGCGATCCTTCTGGCCGATGGAAAACCCGATTCTCTCATGGCGGAGTCCCTCTCGCTACGGGACTCCTTATTATCCCTGCGGACATACTCTGTCAAGCAGCGGAAAGCCCAATTCACCTCTTTCCTTTGTGCTCTTTCCTCTATACTGTCAGATACTGCCGGGCGAAGAATAATGTGGCGGGCGGAGCCCGGTCGAATCTCACCGCCCGCAAGCAGCATCAAATTTAACTTGGAGAAAACTTCGCCTGAGGGCGCCGGTCGCAAGGAA
>JAUWCW010000211.1 GCA_030609125.1 Candidatus Rokuibacteriota bacterium | reverse complement strand
GGTCGTTCAGACGCCGCAGAAACGCTGGGTGAACGCCCAGGCGTCTCTCGGGTCCCTTCCCTTGAGGATCAGCTCGACACCGCGCCACATCTGCCCGGAGGACCAGGCGTTGGTGACCTTCCCGCCGTCGACCTCACACTCGATCCGCAGGTGGCCCTCAATCCTGGTTACGGGGTCAATTACAACTCTTTTCGCCATTAGTTTTTACCTCCCAAAAGGTTACGCACGCTCCGGCTCCGGAAGCACCGGCAGAGCTCTCACGAAGATCAGATAGCCCATCACCTCCACCGACACGATCCCGAGGGTGACGAAGATCTCGGGAGCGGCCGGGAAGTAGCTCCACCCCGGAGCGGGGCTGAAGCCGACCAGGAAGACGTTGAAGCGGTAGACCGCGCCCGCCATGACCATCCAGAAGGCGGCCAGGCAGAGCGTCCCGGCCTTCTCCCGGTTGGGCCTGGGCAGAAGCATGACGACCGGGAGAATGAAGAGGATGTTCTCGACCCAGAACATTATCATCGGCCAGCCGCCGCCGAAGGCCGCCCCGAAGGCGCCCCGGAAGGCGAGATCCCCCCACCTGACGACGAGGAAGGCGATCAGCAGGCCCGGGATCACTCCCGCGAGCTTCCCGATCATCTTCGTCTCCAGGGGCCTGCCGAAGGCCAGGGAGGAGACGAAAGACTCGAAGACGGTCAGCGCGAAACCCATGGCGACGGCCGATATGAGGAAGAGGAGCGGCAGAAACGGAGTCTGCCAGAGGGGGGACAGCTTGTAGCCGCTGATCACCATGAGGGTGCCCAGGGAGGACTGGTGCATCGTCGGCAGCAGCACCCCGAAGGCGATGAAGATGAACATGATCCTGTTGACCCCCTTCGACGCCTGGGGGCCGCCGCCCTTTTCAAGAAAGGCCGGCGAGAATTCGATCCAGAGCACCGCCACGTAGAGGGCGATGCAGAGGGCGACTTCGAGGAGCACCGAGCTGAAGTTCCAGTACTGCGGCAGCAGGACGTGGTGGAAGTTCCAGTAGCGCCCGATGTCGATGAAGACCGAGAACGCCGCCAGCGAGTAGCCGAAAACGCTCGTCAACAGCGCCGAGCGGACCAGGGGGTGGTACTCGCCCTTGTTGAGGATGTAGACCAGAATGGCCATGGCGAACCCGCCGCAGCCGAGGGCCGTCCCGATCACCACGTCGTAGGTGATCCAGAGGCCCCAGGGAAAACCGTCACTCATGTTGCTCACCGCGCCGAGTCCCTGGGCGAAGCGCTGGATGAGAAACCAGCCGCCGATGAGCGCGAAAAGGAAAGCGACGGCGAAAGCCCGGGTGAAGATCTTTCCGCCTAATGGTTTGCTCTCACTCATCTCTCTCTCCTCGCTCGCTTTTCGTGCTTCTGAAGGCCGCGCCCGCCAGGACACCGAAGACGACGATGGGCGCGATCATCTTGTTGTAGAGGACGTGCTGGATCCCCTCAGAGGTGGAAGCGTAGGACTTCTTCGGCAGCGTCGGCATCCCCAGCTTGTCAAAAGGAACACTCGCAAGCATCAGATACTGGCAGCCACCGACTTCCTCCAGGCCGTGAATGTGGTTCACGTACTGGTCCACCTTCTTCGGCAGCTTAAAGGCGCCGTCGACGGTGCCGACAGGGTACTCGTACTCGGAGCCGGTCCTCAGCCTGAGCCGCATCTCGGCCTCCTTCCGGAGCTCCTCAACGGGCCCGAAGATGGACGCCCCGGTGGGGCAGAACTCGCAGCACGCCGGGATGTCTCCCTCAGCCAGCCTGTGCCGGCACAACTCGCATTTGCGGAGTTGCGGGAAGGCCTCCTCCCACTCGAACTTGGGAACGTTGAAGGGGCAGGCCACCTGGCAGTAGCGGCACCCGATGCACTTGTCCGCGTCGTAGGTGACGATTCCCGTCTTCCCGTCCTTCTGCATCGCCGAAACCGGACAGGCCGAAACGCAGCCCGGGTCCACGCAGTGCATGCAGTGCCGCTTTATGAAGGACTGCTCTCCTTCCTCGGCGTAGGCCTTGATGATGTTCAGCGTCTTCGCTGTCAGATCCCTCGGAGCGTCCCAGATCTGCTCCGGGCCGTTCCACTCGTTCATGTTTCTCCCGTCTTCCGTGTAGAGCGCCCCGCCCGGCATGGTGTTGTACTTCTTGCAGTTGTACATGCAGGACTTGCAGCCGATGCAGAGAGTCGCATCGTAGAGAAATCCGACCGCCTGCGGGGGCATTTCTTTGCCCGTCGCAGCCTGACCGGGCTTCACGTCGGAAGCAAGGAGAATCCCGCTGGCCGCGGTGAGCTTCAGGAAATCTCTCCTGTTGATGCTCATGGCATTCTCCTTAGCTTTCTTCCTCTGCTTTTTTCCCGGTCTTCTTGGCCGTCACGATACCGGCCCCGACTACCGCTCCTATGACCGCGCCGCCCACGAGGGCGCCGCCGGTGGTGGCCTTGCCCTTCGGTCCGCCGTCCACGCCGGTGAAGAGGGCGGGGGGCGTGACGTAGATCGGGCGCGCCGGCGAGTGCAGCGGAGCCGTGAAGCCGACATCCGCCTCGGAACATCCGAAGCAGGGCGCGCCCATGCCGACGGGCCAGGCGCTGGCCCCGACATCGTTGTATGTCAGGGTGGAGCAGTTGTTGAAGGTCTCCGGGCCCTTGCAGCCGAGTTTGTAGAGGCAGTATCCCTGACGGTGTCCGTCGTCGCCGAACTGTTCGGCGAAGCGGCCGGCGTCGAAGTGCGGCCGGCGCTCGCAGTTCTCATGGATGAGACGGCCGTAGGCAAACTTCGGCCGCGCCTTGTCATCGACTTCCGGAAGCTTTCCGAAGGTCACGAAGTACAGGACCGTGGAGAGGAAGTTGTAGCCGTTCGGCGGGCACCCGGGTATGTTCACCACCGGAGTTTTCACGCCCTTGCTCTCGAGGGCCTCGGCGATGCCGACGGCACCCGTAGGGCTCTTCCCGCCCATATCCACGGCCGTCGCTGAGGGCATGCCGCCCCAGGAGGCGCAGGATCCGATGCCGATCACGGCCGCCGCGGACGAGGCCACCTCGGCTGCGATGTCCACGATGGTGCGGCCGCCGACCTTGCAGTAGATGCCGCCGTCCTTCAAGGGAAAGGAACCTTCCGCCACCATCACGTAGCCGCCGGCCTTCACGGAGGCCTGCAGCGCCGCCTCGGCCTGTTCCCCGGCGCCGGCGTTGAGCGTTTCCGAGTACTCCAGGGAGATCAGGTCGAGGATGAGGTGCGCAAAATCAGGGTGGTCGGTACGGAGTAAGCTTTCCGTGCAGCCGGTGCACTCCTGGCCTGAGACCCAGATCACGGGAAGACGCCTGGCAGTCGCTGCCTGAGCGATCTTCGCCCCCATCGCGGCGGGCAGCCCCATGTAGACGGCCGCGGCGGAACAGATCTTGATAAAATCCCGTCGGGAAAGATTCCCGGCCCTGCTCGTGGTGCCTACGTCCACTTCCCTGCATTCTCCGCACTTCATTGAACGCCCTCCTTTAGATGGGATGGTATGCGGGAAACGTACTTTGCTGATACGCCCTCGCGGGCAGCCCGAAGATTCGGGTGCGAAACGCAGGTTCCGCACCTGCTTGCAGCGGCCGTCACGCGGCCGCGGCGAGCGGATCACCTGCCCCCGGATGGGGGAGGTGGAGAAGTGGGGTTGTCTGGCACGAAGGCCCCGGAGTAGAGACCAACGCCGCTGAGGACCGTGAGGCTTCCGCGGTCCGTAAAGGGTGCCGTTTCCGCGTCCAAGATGTCCAGTGTTATTCCCCTACCATCTCTCGTTCGTGTCATCACGAGGTGACAGCGTCGCCCACGGGGCGACAGCGCGAGAACATCACCTGTCAGCAGCTGAATATTTAATATTCTTAGCAGGTAGATTTCTGTTGTCAATAGGTATCGACAAGAAAAAAGCTCTTGACAAACACGCGTTCTCCCTTTGCCGAGTGATCCGATCGGGATTGTTTCCCGGAAAAGCCGGGGCCGCGTAACCCGCTGCGCCGCCTGTGCCGTCCGGAAATGCAGGCCGTCAGCTCTTCAGGTAGGCAAGAAGGGCCCGGATTTCGGAGCCTGACAGGTGGTCGAAGGCGGGCATCCGGGAGCGCCGTCCCTCTCTCCCGGCGCCGGTGATCTGCATCTTGATCCAGTCATCCGAGCGCCTCTCGGTCACCGCCGTGAGGTCGGGAGCGAGATTGCCTCCCACTCCCCTGAACCGGTGACAGTTGCCGCACTTTTCCCTGGCAAAGATCTTCTCTCCCTTCCGGGCGCTTGCGCACCCCGAAAGAAGGGCCAGGCAGCCGAGAAAGGCCGCCGCCGGCAGGACGAGGCGTCTCGTCAGGAATCTCATCCCCGGGAGTGTACTACATAGGAGGGGGGGCCTTCAGCCTATGGCGGCGTTGCCCGTCTCGCCGGAACTGATACGGACGCACTCGGCGAG
>JAUWCW010000126.1 GCA_030609125.1 Candidatus Rokuibacteriota bacterium | reverse complement strand
GACATGTGCATGCCGCGTGTCTCCCCTCAGCCCATCCCCTGGCCGGTGGTGGTGAGCGTGAGCTTCCCGTGGATCACGCCCTTGGTGCCGATGAGCCTGTCGGCGATCTTTCGGATCTCACCGCCCTTCCCTCTCACGATGAGCACTTCCAGGCAGTTGTGCCCGTCAAGATGGATGTGCGTCGTGGAAACGACGGCGGCGTGGTAGTGGTGCTGGATATCGGTGAGGGTGTCGGTCAGCTCCCGCGTGTCGTGCGAGTAGACGAGGGTTATCGTTCCCGCCATCTCCTCCGTGCCGGCCTCCCACTGTTCGCTCACCAGGTGGTCGCGGATCAGGTCGCGGATCGCTTCCGAGCGGTTCCGGCAGCCCTTGTTCCCGATGATCCGGTCGAACCTTTTCAGAAGCCTCTCTTCAATGGAAACGCCGAACCGTGCCGTCGTCATCTCCGAAGCCCTTTCTGCATTCGTGTTACGAATTGCCATAATAGTAACACGTTTCTCCGCCCCGTCAAGCCCCATCCGGGGGAAGACGGGGTTCCGCCTTGCCCGTGCCTGCCCTTCTTGTCAACATGTGTCAACAAACAAGGGGCGGGCCGGGGCCGAGGTCGACCTCTTTTTTCTTGACAACCACTCGCAACGTTGTTTTATTCCTTATCATGCACTCCAGGAATCAACCGACCCCGACGAATACCCGCCGGGGATACGCCGGCAGAAGTTCCGCAGCTCTGCAAACCAAGGAGGAGGTACCATGAGAAGAAGTGTCTGGAAAGTGCTTTTCGGTGTGTTCAGTCTCGTCGCCCTCGTCGGGCTCCTTCTCGCAGGCCCCGCCGCGGCCCTCGACAAGGTCGTCATCGGCCATCCCGGGGCCCTCTCCGGAAAATACGCCAAGGCGGGTGAACAGGCACGGGGAGGTATCGAAGCCGCCGTGAAGTGGGTCAACGAGACCAGGGGCGGCATCGAGGTCGACGGCAGGAAAGTCCCCCTGGAGTATAAGAACTACGACTGCGAGTCCAAGAAGGAGTCGGTGACGAGCCTCATCGAACGGCTGGTAACGAAGGACAAGGTGCACGCCATCTTCACGCCTTACAGCTCCGGGCTTACTCTCGCGGGCGCTCCCATCGCTGAAAAGTACGGCATCGTGTACATGGACCACGGCGGCGCCAGCGACAAGATCTTCAAGCAGGGCTTTGAATACATCGTCCAGACCATCGGGCCCGGCAGCAAGTACCACGCCGGGACTCTCGACATGATCAAGAAGGCCGACCCGACGGCCAAGAAGGTCGCCCTCGCCTATGAGGATTCCGAGTTCGCCCGCTCCGTCATGGACGGCGCCAAGCAGCACGCCACAGAGCTGGGTTTCGACATCGTCTTCGAGCGCACCTACCCCAAGGGCGTCACGGATCTGACCCCCCTGCTCTCGGCCCTCAAGGCCACCAGCCCCGATATCGTCATCGGCGGCGGCCACTTCGAGGACGGACAGCTCTTCAACCGGCAGATGGCGGACCTGGACATCAACGTCAGGGCCTTCTCGCTCATCGCCGCCGCGACGCTGCCCGCCTTCTACGAGGCCCTCACCTATCTCGCCGAAGGCGTGATGGGCCCCTCCCACTGGGAGTACGGCGTCACCTTCGACCCCGACGCGGCGGCCAAGGAAGGCCTCCAGTGGATCGGACCCTCGCAGGACGAGTTCGTTCAGCTCTTCAAGGACGCTCTCGGCAAGGACATGATCCCCGACTACCACGCCGCCGAGGCGGGGGCCGCCGTTCTGGCCCTGGTCCTGGGAATCGAGCAGGCCAAGAGCGTCGACTCCGACAAGGTGCGTGCCGCCCTGGGCGACATGACCTTCATGTCCTTCTACGGCAGCTGGAAGATCGACAAGACGGGCAAGCAGATCGGCCACGACATGGTGGACGTGCAGTGGCAGAACGGCAAGCGGGTCATCGTCTGGCCCGCCGGCGCCAGGACCGCCGAGCTCTACTATCCGATGCCCACTTTCGCCGAGAAGGCGGCGGGCAAGAAAGCGACCAAATAAAGGGCGCGTCTTTCTTTTCTGCTCCCCTCCCCCGGGAGGGGAGCAGAGATTTATACCGGGATCACACATAGATGTTCGCTGAACAGCTTGCCGGCAACCTGATCCAGGGGCTGGTGCTCGGTTCCATCTACGGCATGGCCACCATGGGACTGAGCATGATCTTCGGGGTCCTGCAGGTGGTCAACGTCGGCCACGGCGCCTTCATCATGATCGGCGCCTTCACCACCATGACGGTCTTCACCAAGCTCGGCCTCAATCCCATCTTCGCCATTCCCTTCGCGCTCGTCATCGGAATGGCCCTCGGCTTTCTCTTTTACTACGTCGTCATGCAGAGGCTCATCAAGGCGCCGGAGCTCGCCTCTCTGCTGGCCACCTTCTCCATAGGCATCATCCTGGAGGAGACGGTAAAACTGACCTTCGGGTCCGAATTCAGGGGCTTCAACTGGGAGACGGGCAAGTTAGACCTCGGCGTCACGGTCCTGCCCTACAGCAAGCTCATTGCCGCCGGCGGCAGCGCTCTCGTCGCCCTGCTGCTCTACCTCTGGTACCACAAGACGCGCTCGGGAACGGCCGTCAGAAGCGTCATCGAGGACAGCGAGGGGGCGCGGGTCTGCGGTATCAACGTGAACTGGGCCTACGCCCTCTCCTTCGCCCTCGGCATCGGGCTCACCGTCACCAGCGGCGTCTTCCTCACCATGTTCATCCCCGTGGGGATCAACCCCTACATGGGCGGCGGCTACACCGTCAAGGCTTTTGTCATAGCGGTCCTCGGCGGTCTCGCATCGCCCTACGGGGCCTTTTTCGGGGGGCTGATCTTCGGTCTCATGGAGAACGGCTCCTACACCATCCTCGCCACCATCAAGGGAGTGGAGCCCTTCGCCCTGACGAGGTTCTTCTCCTTCGTCACCCTGCTGGTCATCCTTCTCATCAGGCCCACGGGGCTTTTCAAGTCGCAATGAGCGCCAGGCCGGGAAAATACCTCGCCCTCATACCCGTCCTCGCGGCGTACCTGGGCATGTTCGTCTTCGGCCGGGTCCAGCCCGACATGTGGCAGCTCGTCGCCATGCTCGCCTTCTACTGCTGCCTCGGCCAGGCCTTCAACCTCTTTCTCGGCATGACGGGCTACGTCGACTTCGGCTACGTCGCCTTCGTCGGCGTCGGCACCTACGGCATGGCCCTCACCCTCTCCAGGCTCTCGGGCGTTGAAGGCATCGGCTTCGGCGCCCTCGTCATCGGGCTCCTGGCGGCGGCGGGCATGTCGGCCATGCTCTCCATCGCCGTCGGGGCGGTGGCGCTGCGCCTTCGCGGCGCCTACTTCGCCATCGCCACCATCGGCGTCAACGAGGGGTTCCGCTACTTCATCGAAGGAGCCAGGATCTGGAACGGCTCGGAGGGGATCATTTTCTCCAAGGACCTGCGCGCCATTTTCGGGCGAGAGACGGCCATAGCGCTCTCCACCTTCTGGGCCGACGTATTCGTCATCGTCATCGGCGCCAGCGCCGCGGTGGTGACCCTCATCTACATGAGGAGCAAGATAGGATTTGCCCTCACCGCGCTGCGGGAAGACGAGGACGCCGCCAAGGTGATCGGCATCTTCGTAACCAAGTACAAAATCATCGCCTTCATCACCAGCGCCGTCTTCGCCGGCCTCCTCGGCGCCACGGCCTGGGCCCTGAAGCTCACCTACGTCTACCCGCCGGACGCCTTCGAGATCCACTACACGGTGGAGGCGATCATCATCGTCATGCTCGGTGGGGCGGGCACGCTCCTCGGGCCCGTGGTGGGAGGTCTCCTCTACGGCCTCTCCAAGTACTGGCTGGCGATCATCCTTCCGGGCTTTCAGCTGCTCATCTTCGCGCCGATCATCCTCGTCATCATCGTGGCCTTCCCGGAGGGCACCGTGGGCTACCTGAAGAAAAAAGTGCGGGGCACCGCCCTCGAGAGGTACATAGTATGACGGACCTGGCGCCCCTGCTCCGGCTGGAGAACGTGACCAAGCGCTTCGGCGGCCTGGTGGCCGTCGACGAGGTGAGCGTCGAGATCCACCACGGTGAGCTCTTCGCCATCGTCGGCCCCAACGGCGCCGGGAAGACAACCCTGTTCAACATCATCAGCGGCGTCTTCATTCCCGATGAGGGGCACGTCTACTTTGAGGGGGAAGATATCACCCGTCTTCCCGTCTACAAGAAGGCCCCCCTCGGCATCGGCCGCACCTTTCAGATCCCCCGCCCCTTCGGCGGCGCCACCGTGCGGGAGAACATCGCCATCGGCGCCATGTTCGGCACCCTCTCCGGGAAGGTCAGCGTCGACGAGGCCATGGAGATAGCCGACCGCTACGTAGACCTGGTCGGCCTGCAGGAGCACCGGGACAAGCCGGCGGGCGGGCTGACCCCGGTGGACAAGAGACTGACCGAAATCGCCCGCGCCCTGGCCATGAAGCCCAAGCTCCTTCTCATGGACGAGGCCATGGCGGGGATGAACCCCAGGGACATAGACGAGATGGTGGCCTTTCTCAAGCGCATCAAGGAGGAGGAGGGAGTGGCCATCATCGCCATGGTCGAGCACATAATGAGAGCCGTCGTCGGCCTCGCCGAAAGAGTCATGGTCATGCACCAGGGCGCTAAGCTCGTCGACACCACCACCAAAGAGGCCCTCAGCCACCCCGAAGTCATCGACGTCTACCTCGGCAAGGCCCCGGAATAAGGCAACGATGGCAATGCTGAAGGTTGAAAACCTCGAATCGGGGTACGGCTCCATGCAGGTCCTCTGGCAGCCGAGCCTGGAGGTGGAGAAGGGGTCGATCACCTCCCTGCTCGGTCCGAACGGGGTGGGGAAATCCACCCTTCTCCTGACCGTCCTGGGAGTGGTCGCCCCCTCGGGCGGAAAAATCACCTACGAGGACCTCGACGTCACGCGCATGCCGTCGCACGACAAAGTGGACCTGGGGCTCACCCTTGTCCCCGAAGGCAAGCACCTCTTCCCCAGCATGACGGTCCACGAGAACCTCCTCATGGGCGCCTACCGCAAGGAGGCCCGGCGGCACAGGGAGGAGTCCCTCGAGCTCGTTCACGCCCTTTTTCCGATTCTCAAGGAGCGGGAGAAGCAGGTCGCCGGGAGCCTCAGCGGCGGCCAGCAGCAGATGGTGACCATCGCCCGGGCCTTGATGACCAAACCCAAGATGATTATGATGGACGAGCCGAGCCAGGGGCTGGCACCCAAACTGGTGGGAGAAGTCTTCGAAACGATCGAGAAGCTCAAGGAGGAAGTGGGGCTCACCATCCTTCTGGTGGAACAGAACGCAGCCGCTTCCCTGGACGCAGCCGATTATGTCTACATCATGCACGAAGGCCGGATCAAGGCTGAAGGAAAGCCCGAGGAGATCAAGGGCTCCTCTGAAATCCGGGAGGCCTACCTCGGCGTCTGAGCCTCCCCCTGACGGCTCGCCCCGGCTTTTTTCCCTGCTCGCGGCGGTTTTTGCACCTCTTCTCCTTGCAGCACTCGCCGTCCCGGCCGTCGCCGCCGAGAGCACGATCCGGTTCATCACTCCCTGGACGGGAGCGTTCATCAGCGGGGGGGCCGTCATCGTTGCCGGCACCCTTCCGCCGGACGCTTCGCAGACACACTTTCTCCTCAACGGCCGGCCTCTCGGCTCGGTGAAAAGGACGGGGAACAGTTTCTCGGGGACCGTCACGCCCCCGAGGGGATTCAACGAGTTCGAGGTGCGCACCGGGGACAAGAGGGCCCGGATAAATTTCGTGTACGGCATCCAGACCGGGGGCCAGGCGCCGTACTCCTATCACAAGCCCCTGGTGGACAATGAGTGCGCCACCTGCCACGAAAAAGCGTGGGGGAAGTCTTCCCCCACGGAGGCCGCCGTCTGCTACCGGTGCCACCCCGCCATGGCTGTCATGTTCCCCTACGTTCACGGCCCCGTGGCGGCGGGCAAGTGCCTCGTCTGCCACGACCCCCACGGGTCGAGCCTGCCGAGCCTGACACTCAAGCGGCCCAGGCAGATGTGCACCGGCTGCCACGACCAGCCGTCGACCCGGAAGCACCTCGACAGCAGCCGCAGCAGCGTCTGCACCCTCTGCCACAACCCTCACTACGGGATGAAACGCTCCCTCCTGCGGGTGACCTTCTGATGGCTCTTGCGCGTGTGGGCCGCTGTGACCACGTCGGGCTCTTCACCAACGACGC
>JAUWCW010000111.1 GCA_030609125.1 Candidatus Rokuibacteriota bacterium | reverse complement strand
TATTGAAAATAGGAAAGGCACTTGCCGGCATTGCACAATCCGCATCGTCGAAATAAGGCGGTCTCACAAGGCGCTGCAGCTGACATGGCACGCTTTCAGATCTGCCCTTGGGTGCAAAGTCTGCCGAGACCAAGACTTCGTGCAAGGACCGGCACACAACGGCGCCACGCAGTTAAGCCCTGAATTTCCGCAGAGACAGGAGAAAATACATGTATAAAGTGCTGAGCAACATCGGCGCGATCGTATCTGCAACGGTATTTGCTTTCTGCTGAAAGGTGTCGCTGCTCCTGGTCAGTTTGGGCCTGGGAAGCGTCGCAATGAGCAGGTGGCTTCAAAGCCACAAGCTGACCTTTCTTTCAGTTGCCTTGGTCATGATGACCTTGTCACTGTTATCTGCAATCCGGGAAAAGAAGAAAACGGGGAAGAACACAGGATTATTCGCCTTCGGCGCCGCGTTGACCATTACTGCATGTTTATTGAGCTACAACAAGCTGAAATACGGATTCTTCATATAACCTATGGACAAGAGAGAGGAACAACTCCTCGGGAAACGAGAAAAGCCATGAGTGCTCAAGGTGAAAGAACGCCGGACATACCCCTCTATGTCACCCGCCGGTTCATTCCCGCGCTGCTTCTTGCGGTAGCGGCAACAATCGCCTGCCTGTTCATCGACGTCACGAAAGTACACTGGGTCGGCGCAATTAGCGGCGCGGTGCTGGGGGCCTACTTCTTTCTCATAAAGTCTCGCGCTGAGAGGATATACTTCGGAGACATCCACAGGCGGCGCGGCAAGTCTGAGTAGGAGCCATGGCAGGGATCACACGCCTCGAAACGTTACGTTTTACACTCCTCTGTGCGCTTGCAGCCGCTTTTCTGCTGACCTCAAGGCACAGCCCAGCATACGCGGATCCGCCGGCTTCAAATGCTCCTTCATCCGCCAGCACAGATCTTGACTACGCCCAGGTCAGGCACGTCGATGTCGTACAGAGCCCGGGCGGGACATGGTGCATTTACACAACGGTTAATCACAACGATGAAGGCGTCGGCCACTATGCCAACGCCTGGCAGGCTCTTGACCAGGACGGCAACGAAGTGGCATGGCGGCGGCTGGCGCATCCACACGTCCATGAACAGCCTTTCGAGCGGGACAAATGTGACGTAAGCATACCTTCAAGCGTCACCGCACTGGTTGTACGCGCACGGTGCAACGTGCACGGCTTCGGGAGCGTACACGTCAGAGTTGACATGGGCATGTCCGAGGGGAACAATTTCACCGTTGTCAGGGAAAAATGAGGTTTCCGCGTATGCTGCCGCCCAGAAAGAAAGAATGGAGCTGATATGCCGGACGGGAAGCTTGGCGATCATCCCATTACAGACATAATGGTTAACGAAAAGCTCGTCTACTCCGAGAGGGCGGACGAGCTGATCCGAAGGATAGTCGAAATGGGCGGGAGCGCGCGGATTGATCAGATGCTGCTGACCGATTACAATTACTACAGCGACCCGGACGTTCCGGAACTGGAAATCGTTCTCAAGAACATCTACGACGAACTCGTGAAGAAGCACCTTGGCGAATAGCGGCCCTGCGCTCAGCCGGCCATCAATGGAGCGGCTGCGTTGAGAGCGGCGCTATCTGAGGCAGGCGGATGATGGATGACCGCAACATCGTCTTCAAGACGCACAGCCAGGTCGAGGCGTCCGTCATGCAGAGCATTCTCGAATCCAACGGCATAGAGGTGTACGTGTACGGTGAGAGCATCTCCAGCATGTACGGCTTCTTTTCCCCGACCGTGGGGGGAACAAGCCTGGGCGTTCCCGCCGATCAGACCGACAAAGCGCTGGACGTGATACGTGAGTATGAAAACGAGGCCGGCCGGGATCAGGAGCGGCCCGTTGACTGAATGAAGAAAGCGATACCCGTTACAGCCGCAGCTGTTGTTCTCGTCGTTCTGGTCGCTGTTGCGCTCCTCTCCAGGAAGACCTACGTTGTCGAGCTCACGCAGGAGCAGCTGCAGGGCAGCGGCTGAGGGCGGTCCGGTGTCTGGAACGAGAAACGTCGTCGAGGAGGAGAATCATGAAGAAGCATCACCTCGTACGGTGGGCCGCGGCACTTCTTGCTCTCGTGGTCCCTCTCACCCAGGGCTGTGACTTCGGCGGCTCATCCGAGGAAAAGGAACGCGTCTATGGAACACCCGTTTCGGCCGACCAGTTTTTCCCCCCGGACTCCCCCACAACCGCCAACCTGTCGAAAGAGGCCAAGGTCGCCCAGTGCCTGACGGACAAGGGCGCGGTGATGTACGGGACCGAGTGGTGCCCGGCGACCCAGCACCAAAAAACGCTGTTCCGCGACGGGTTCAGCTACGTGAAGTACGTTGACTGCGACAAACAGGAAAGCCTGTGCGCCAAGAAGGGCATTCGCTCCTACCCGACATGGATCTGTCGGGACAGAAGCATCTCGGGAAGCTATCCACTCGAGGCGCTCGCGGTTTTCGCCGGCTGCGACTGACCGGGTCGGCAGCCTGGGAAATCAGCCGAAGACCCTCTGCAGGCAGATCACGGCCATGGCGACGGCGAGGGCTCCCTTGACGGCCGTACCGGCAAGACGACCGAGGAAGGTCCCCCACCCCGCCCGCAGCGCCTCCCGCGAAGAGCGCCCCTGGACAAGCTCGGCCAGGACCGCCGCCCCGAAGGCTCCGGCGAGGGCCCCCGGAATGGCCCCGAGGCCGAAGAGAATCGGGGCGCCGAGCACGGCACCCGCTATGCCCCCCACGATCGAGGCCGCCACCCCCAGCTTCCCCGATCCGTAGCGTCTGGCGCCGACGAGTCCCGTGACCGCCTCGGCACCCTCCGCCAGCAGGGCGGCGCCGAGAAGCACCCCGAGGGTCTGCCAGGTGATGACGGCGAACTCCGTCACCAACGCGTAAAGAAAGGCGGCAGCGAGGATTACGAAGGTTCCGGGAAAACCGAAGGGAACGGCAATGAGACCGGCGAGCAGGAAAATGACGAGCAGGACGGCGTACAGTATCTCCACGGGCAGGGGCGTCTCTACGCCGGTCTCTTGCGGGCGGTGGTCATGATCCGGTGGTCCATGAATCCATAATCCCCCTCGACCTCCCGCGACGAAAACCCGCGGCGGATGGAAACATCGGCGAAGCCGCCCTCCTTCATCAGGCCCGCCAGTCCGTCGGGACCATAGGTGCGGATGGCGTAGGTCCGGTCCCGGACAAGGCCTCGCTTCTTGCTGAGGACCACCTCCCTGGCGCGGATGCAGTTGTCGCCGAGCTCTCTTTCCCGGCAGACCACGATGTCCCCCTCTATCTCGTGCCAGGCGTTGGGGTTGAACTTTCTCCGCATCACCGAGCCGTCGGTGACATCGACGAGCACCCATCCCCCGGGCCGAAGAAGCCGGCGAGCCTCTTTCATGATCCGCACGTCGTCGGCCACTCCCGGGAGGTACCCGAGAGAGTTGCCCAGTATGAGGACGTGGTCGAAACTCTCCGCCGGCAGCCCGGTGTCGGTTGCGTCGCCGCGAACGAAGTTCATCTCCCACCCCCGGGCGGCGGCGGCAGTCTTGCCGCAGTCCAGGAGCGCGTCCGAGTAGTCCAGCACCGTGCAGCCGCCGTACCCGCGCCCATGCAGCTCGAGGCTGTGCCTCCCCTGCCCTCCACAGAGGTCGAGGATCCTGTCCTCCTTCTTCAGGGGGAGCAGCTCACAGACGACGTCCACCTCGCGCCGGGTCAGGTCCTCGTCGCAGACCGAGCGGGCGTCGGTGACGAGGTAGACATCGTCGAAGAGCGACTTCCACCAATCGGGATCGACGTCGATACCCATCACTCCTCCGGATGGGCGCCGAAGCTGAAAAGGCCGTCGGCGGCAAAGATCGCCGGCGACCCGCCCCAGGGCTGGGACCGGGCGATCTCCAACTCTTCCTCCTCTATGTCGATCATGGCCGAAAGCTCTCCCTGGAGCCACATCCTTTCCAGTTCCCGGCAGTCATCCCAGATGGCGTCGGTGTAAACCCGGAGCTCCTCAAGGTGCCCGGCAGTGATAAGCCGGGGCCGCAGAGCCATCTTGATCGGACCCAGCAGGTAGGTGAAGCGATGCTCAACGGCCATCGCCCTCTGCATCTCCACCACGCCCCGGAGCTCTTCCGGATCGACCTCCATGAGGGCTCCGTTGATCCTCTTCACCGCCTCGCCGACGCTCATGTCGGCGCGCAGAATCGCCAGGGGCTGCACGCCCCCTCCGCTGCCGACATTCGTCGGCACTCCACCGTAGCGCACCAGAAAGCCGAAAAGACCCTCCCGGCCGAAGAGGCAGCGAAAATCCGTCTGGTACTTTTTCAGAACGAGCCCGCCTTCGGGAGCGAGGGCAACGTTCTCCTCCGCCCAGAGGTTGAGGGGAACCATCGCCTGGACGATGTAGTGCCCCTTCTCCATGGCGAGAGAGATCGCCTCGTCGGCGTCGGGGTTGACGCCGCCGACACGCACCCCGATGCCGGAATAGCCGCGTTCGGGCTTGAGCACCAGGTTCTCCCAGTTGCTTCGGGTCCACTCGATGAGATCGCCTATCTCCTCCCCGTTCGGGCCCGTTGTCCGGCGGGGGAGAAAGCGGCGCGTCCACGGCGTGCGGGAGACGGAGTCTTGTGAGAAACGGCCCCTCTCCAGGTCGGTCAGGACCTCGAACACGCTCTTGACGTTGATCGGCCCGGTGCCGCGGGGATTGATCACCCTCCCCTCCCTGACGGCCTGCAGAAGGGGCGCGAGATTGTGCTTGCGGTGCAGGGTCAGCAGAACGTCGGTGTTGAAGTCGACAAAGGCGACCGACACCTGTTGGCCCCGCCAGCTTACCCGCCCGTTGTCGAGCTCCAGTTCATGCGGGGCCATGAGCGCCCCCGAGAGACCTTCAATCGCATCGAGACGCGCGGCGAGATTGATGTTCTCGGTCACATCCCGGAGAGTCTCCTCCTCGGCTATGACGGCGACCAGGCCGGGCTTTGATCCGGCCATGAAGCGGTGGGCCTCGACGAGCATTCTCACGAAACCGTCGATGGGGTAGAGGAGGGGGTGGTCGAAGTCGAGCTCGACGCCCAGGGGCCGGATCGCGTTGAGCTTTTTCCAGACCGCCTTGCCGATGACCTGGGTGATCCGCTGGTAATCCCACCCCCCGGGGCTCCCAAGGTTCCACTCGGAGTGATAGCCTGAAAATCCGCTCACGTCCCGCTCCTCCCTGAAGCCGAAGGGGTCATTTCGATTGGTGTCCCGCCAGTATCTTCCCGAGATCGTCGAAGCCGATTTCTCCCTCCACAAGGACAGCGGAGACAAAAAGCCCCAACTCCCCCTCAAAGGCCTCGAGAAAAGAGAGGAATCTCCTCAGGCCAAGAGTGTAGCATACCTGGTAGCCGGGGCGGAGGGCGTACTTCGCAACGGCGGCCCTCGCCTCCCGCGGGGAGAAGGCGGCCCTCTCGAGGCAGGCAGCGGCTTCGTCGAGCCCCATCCGGCCGCTCTGCAGGCCGAGATCCACCATCCCCCGCACCGCTCTTCTCAGCCGTCTCTTCGCGAGAAGGAACCGGTCCCACTCTTCCTGCCAGGCTCCGGCGCGAAACATGATCTCCTCCGCGAGGCAGGCCCACCCCTCGTAGAAGAGCGGCTTCTCCAGGGGCCTGCGGAGGGGATTCTCCAGGGACCACCTGGAGCAGTCGAGCAGGTGATGCCCGGGCCAGGTTTCGTGGGCAGTGGTCATCCGGTATCCCGCCGAACGTCCCTCCCCTCCCCTTCCGTGCCGGAGAACGTAGAATGTCCCTCCCCGCGGGGGATGCCCCGGTCTGGCTCCGTAGGCGTCGGAGGCCCTGACCGCCGCCAGAAAGCCGGGGACAGCCTCCACCTGGAGAAGGACGCTCCCCGGGGTGCCAGGAGGCAGCAGTCCCGCGGCGCGGCAGTGCTTTTCCAGGCGGCCCACTTCCCTCCGGTAGAGCTCGAGGACATCCCCGCCGGCGGCCCTTTCGAAGGGGACTTCTCCGGCCGCCTCAATCCAGGAGCGCCCCGGCACGAGCCTTGCGGACTCCTCTTCCAGCACCTCCTCCATTTCACGGATCTCATCGTCGATCTCCGCCGCGGCATCGTCCATGCCCGCTCCGCAGCCCAGGTGCTCGGAGACGATGCGCTCCGGGAGATCCGGCTTGAGAAGGAAGGTCGCCTTCCCGCTCATCCCCCTGAGGTCCTCCCCGAACCGCTTCAGCGCCCCGCCGGTCTCCCCGATGTCGCGTCCCCCGGCCCGCAACTCCTGCATCCAGGTCTGCAGGTCCCGGACCATCCTCAACCCCAAGTCGAGAAAGAGGGACGGGACGGCGTCGAGGCAGCGCCTGGCGCGGTCGAAAAAAGCGGGCAGACGGGTGATACGCTCCGGCCACGCCCGGGGATCATCCGACTCCAGGGCCTCCGCGAGGCCCGCGGCGGCCACCGTCAGGTGCCAGGTCGGCTGGGTGCGGTGGGGGCGAACCTCCCCCAGCTGCTCTCGGAGTGTCCGGATGGCGTGAAGCAGGGCTGCGCCGTCGACCTGGTCCTTCGTGCCGGAGAGGGCATCCGCCGCCTCTCCGAGCCGCTCTTCCCAGCGT
>JAUWCW010000273.1 GCA_030609125.1 Candidatus Rokuibacteriota bacterium | reverse complement strand
CGCTTGCCGATCCCATCGCAATGTTCAGGTACCTGGCAAAAGACAGATCTGTTCCACTCACGCATCCCTCGGCAATATTCGACGGTATTGAGACGCAGGATCTGCGCATCTGTCCCGTCAGGGCATACACTTCCTCTTTCGGAAAAAATTTTGTAGCCTGGTAAACAGCGAGCGCCAAGCCGTGAGATTTTTCCCAAACGTTCAGATTCCTGAAATCCTGCATCCTTTCATCCTCAGGCTGACAGCTATCAGCCATCAGCTGTCAGCTCAAGTGTTTCAGTTTCCTCGTGAATGATGACAGCATTTTCTTGATTTCGCACACTTCTTCCGACAATCTCGAGTGGTCCGGCCGGTCCAGATAACCCAGGTCTCTGGCAAGAAGAAGCCTCTCAAGCGTTCAGATTCCTGAAATCCTGCATCCTTTCATCCTTAAGCTGACGGCTGATAGCTGACAGCTGACAGCTACCTAATACACCTCCTCAGTCGCGGAGACGGTCTCCCGGTCGACGGCCTCCTCGAGCCTCATCCTCTCGAGGACCTTCTTGTAATCGATGGGCATGACTTTGACGAAAAGCGGGCAGTGCGACTCCCAGTTGTCGAGAATCATCTTCGCCCTGACGCTGCCGGTATACCGGTGGTGGCTCTCGACCAGCGCCCGGAGCTGGGCCTTGTCCTGCTTCGTCCACACGCTTTCGAGATCGACCATGTCCAGGTTGCAGCGCGTGTCGAAAAGCTCCGAATCGTCGTAGACGTAGGCGACCCCGCCGCTCATCCCGGCGGCGAAGTTGTTTCCCGTGGGACCGAGAACGACCACGGTGCCGCCCGTCATATACTCGCAGCCGTGGTCGCCCACACCCTCCACAACCGCCGTGGCCCCGCTGTTGCGGATGCAGAACCTCTCTCCGGCGACACCGTAGAGGTAGATCTCACCGCCCGTGGCGCCGTAGAGGACCACGTTGCCGGCGATGATGTTTTCGTGGGGCACGAATCCCGCCTCTTTCGGAGGAACGACGACGATCCGCCCCCCCGACATTCCTTTGCCGAGGTAGTCGTTGACGTCGCCTTCTATCCGGACCGACACACCGGGTGTCAGCCAGGCTCCAAGACTCTGGCCGGCGGAGCCGCTGAAGTTGATCCGTATCGTCTCTTCCGGAAGGCCTTCGGATCCGTAGCGCCGGGCGATCTCGCCGCTCAGCATGGCGCAGGCCGTGCGGTGAACGTTCCGGATGGGCATGTCGATCTTCACCGGCTCCTTCTTCTCCAGCGCCGGAAGCGCCCTCTTGATGAGCTCGTTGTCGAAGGCCTTCTCCACGGCGTGGTCCTGCTTGCCGGTGCAGCGCCGCGGCTGATCCCCGTTGAAGAGCGACGGGTCGAGGATCGCGGAAAAGTCGAGGCCCTTCGCCTTCCAGTGGTCCACGGCCGGCTCCATCTCGAGCATGTCGACCCGGCCCACCATTTCGTCGATGGTGCGGAAGCCGAGCTCCGCCATGAATTCCCTCATTTCCCGGGCGATGAAGTGAAAGAAGCGCTCCACGTACTCCGGCCTGCCGGTGAAGAGGGAGCGGAGCTTCTCGTCCTGGGTGGCCACGCCGACGGGGCAGGTGTTGAGATGACACTTGCGCATCATGACGCAGCCCAGGGTGATGAGAACGGCGGTGCCGAAGCCGTACTCTTCCGCCCCCAGCAAAGCGGCGATGATCACGTCCCTGCCGGTGCGCAGCCCTCCGTCGGTCTGGACGCGGATGTACTCGCGCAGGTGGTTGGCGATGAGGGCCTGCTGGGTTTCGGCCAGGCCCAGTTCCCAGGGGAGGCCGGCGTGCTTGATGGCCGTCAGCGGGGAGGCGCCGGTGCCTCCGTCGTAGCCCGATATGAGAACCGTGTCCGACTTCGCCTTTGCCACCCCGGCGGCGACGGTGCCGACACCCGCCTCGGAGACGAGTTTGACCGAGACCTTCCCCGAGGGGTTCGACAGCTTGAGATCGTAAATCAGCTGGGCGATGTCCTCGATGGAGTAGATGTCGTGGTGCGGCGGCGGCGATATGAGGGTCACGCCGGGGGTGGTGTGGCGGATCATGGCGATGTAGTCGGTCACCTTGTGGCCGGGGAGCTGACCGCCCTCTCCGGGCTTGGCTCCCTGGGAGATCTTGATCTGCAGTTCGTCGGCGTTCACCAGGTACTCGGTGGTCACCCCGAAGCGCCCCGAGGCTATCTGCTTGATCCTGGAGCACTTGCTGTCGCCGTTCGGGAGCGGCTTGAACCTCTCGGGGTCCTCGCCACCCTCGCCGCAGTTGCTCCGCCCTCCGATGCGGTTCATGGCAATGGCGACCGTCTCGTGCGTCTCCCGGCTGATGGATCCGACGGACATGGCCGCCGTCACGAACCGGGGAAAGATCTCCTCCACCGGTTCGACTTCCTCAATGGGAACCGGCTTGGCCTTCCTGAAGCGGAAAAGGCCGCGCAGGGTGCACTGCTCCTGGTTGGCGTCGTTCACCTGCGCCGAGTACTCCTTGAACTTGCCATAGCTGTCGGAGCGCGTCGCTTCCTGGATTCCGGCGATCGTCTCCGGCGACCAGAGGTGCTTCTCTCCGCCCAGACGGACGTGAAAAGCCCCTCCCACGTCGAGCAGGTCGGACGGCTCGCCGTCTTCCGGGAAACCCCTCCGGTGGCGTGCATTGGCTTCCGCGGCGATCTCGTCCAGGCCGATGCCCTCGACGCGGGAGACCGTATGCGTGAAGTACCTGTCCACCACTTCCTTTTTCAGGCCCAGAGCCTCGAAGATCTGCGCGCCGAAGTAGCTGCGGACGGTGGATATGCCCATGCGGCTCAGGGTCTTCAGGAGACCCTTCTTGACGGCGGTGATGTAGTTGTCCGAGGCGGTCTCGGCGGAGATCTCCTTCTCCAGGAACCCGCCCTCGGCCATCTCCCTCACCGTCGAGAAGGCGACATAGGGGCTGATGGCGGTGGCGCCGTACCCGACGAGGAGCGCGAAGTGGTTCACTTCCCGGGCCTCGCCGGTGTCGATGATGATCCCCGTCCGCGTCCGCAGACCGGAGCGGATAAGGTGGTGGTGCAGGCCCGCCGTGGCCAGCAGGGACGGGATGGCGGCCCTCTTCCGGTCCACGTTCCGGTCGGTGAGGACCAGGACCGTCGCGCCGCCTTCAACGGCCTCCACCGCCTCTTCGAAAATCCCCTCCAGGGCCTCCGCAAGGGCCCGGCCGTCACCCCCGGCGCGAAAGAGGATGTCGATCTCCTTCACCACCAGGTCGGGGTGGCCCGCCCGGCGCAGACGCGCCAGGTCCCCGGGGGTGAGTATCGGGTGCGGGAGCGTCAGGCAGCGGCAGTGCTCGGGCGTTTCGTCGAGGAGGTTCCGCGACCGGCCGAGGAGGATTCGCAGTGACATGACGAGCTCCTCCCGCAGAGGGTCGATGGCCGGGTTGGTCACCTGGGCGAAGAGCTGCTTGAAGTACCAGTAGAGAAGCTGCGGCTTCTCGGACAGCACGGCAAGCGGCTGGTCGGAACCCATGGACCCGACAGGTTCCTGCGC
>JAUWCW010000060.1 GCA_030609125.1 Candidatus Rokuibacteriota bacterium | reverse complement strand
CAGATGCTCTGCAGCACCTTCCTTATGAGGGGGGCGTCGGGATACTTGCGGTTCATGATCCGCGAGACATAGGCCAGGCTCACGTCCCCCTTTTTGAGCTCCTCGTGATTGAGAGCGCGTATGCCCCTTGCTCTTTCCATCCTGTGCCCCTCGAAGGTGAAGTTCACCTCCTCGACGCCGAACTTTTCCGCCGCCGCCCCGAATTCCGCTTCCGCTCCCTGGGCGCCGCCGCTGAACAAAATACACTCCTGCGGTTTCATTCCTTACTGCCTCCCTGATTCGTTGGTCTTATCCGGGCTTTGATGGTCAAGTGTGCTGACGAGAAAGGTCGCGGGGTCGAGGATGAGCTTCCTCTTCCCGGCGGCGTCTGAGAACTCGTCCTTGAGCGTCCGCAGGGCGATCCCCTTCTCCTCGGGGTCAAGAAGAAGAATGGTGTCAAAGAGGTCCTCGAACTTGTCGCAGGGCACCGGGACGCCGAGTTCACTGGTGCGGGGATCCTCCCGGTGCCTGACGGCGGAGAACCACGTGTGCAGGCTCATCGCCTGGGTCAGGTCGAGCAGGTCCTGGACCTGCGGGCGCGTGGCGCTCTCGAAGTCGTAGCCGTCGATGACCATGCATTCGGGTCTGAAGATGTCCTGGTAGAGCAGATCGTTCAGGCGCTCTTCCAGCTTGGGGCCGCTGAAGGCGGTGGCCTTGAACGTCATGATCAAGCGGTTGCGGGCGATCTCGTCGTGCACCTGGCCGGCGTGGTCGAGGCGGTACGACCGGGAAAGGTCCTCGAAGAGGTCCTCATACCAGGCCTTGGTCTTCTCGAGCTTCTGTCCTATGCTCACGTGCAGCACCCGGTTTCCCCGCAGCAGGCTGTCCAGGGCGAACTGGACGAGCATGGCCGTCTTGCCCACGCCGCGGCGGGCGATCACCAGCCCCATGCGGCTCGGTGCGGCATTCGGACCGGTCTCGGGCTCGAGGGCCCGGAGGGGGTTCTTGAGGATAAGGTCTTTTTTCAGCATATCGGCGCTCCTGTCCTGCAGATAAACAAGGTTGTCCGACCGTCCTTCGGCATCACGCGGCCGAAGTCTTGCGTTTCTCATCGGCCCCCTTGATGACCTCATCAGTGAGACTCTTGGGCAGCGTGCGGTAGGAGGCGAACTCCATGGTGAACTCCGCTTTTCCCTGGGTGGCGGAGCGCAGCACAGTTGAGTAGCCGAACATCTCCGCCAGGGGGACCTCCGCCTCGATGACCGTGTAGGTGCCTTCCTCGTAGGTCCCCGAGATGATCCCGCGGCGCTGGCTGAGGCCGCCCATGATGGCGCCCTGGAATTCCGACGGCCCTTCGACGACGACCTTCATGACCGGCTCCAGGAGCACTGGGGCGGACTTCGCGTAGGCCTCCCGGAACGCCCCTTTGGCCGCCGCCTGGAAGGCGTTGTCCGACGAGTCAACCGAGTGCGAGGCGCCGTCGTCGACGACGAGACGCACCCCGGTGAGAGGGAAGCTGGCGAGGCTCCCCTTCTTCAGGCACTTGCGGAAACCCTTGTCCAGAGACGGTATGTACTCGGTGGGGATGGAGCCGCCGGTGATCTTGCTGACAAATTCGTAGTCGCCGTCCTCCAGGGGCTCCATGTATCCCGCCACCCGGCCGAACTGCCCGGCGCCGCCGGTCTGTTTCTTGTGCGTGTAGTTGAACTCCGCTTTCCGGGTGATCGTCTCGCGGTAGGCGACCTGGGGGGCGCCTGCCTCGACCTCGGCGCCGTACTCCCGCCGCATGCGCTCCAGGTAGACTTCAAGGTGCAGCTCTCCCATGCCGGAGATGATGGTCTCGCCCGTCTCGGCATCGACGTGGGTCTTGAAGGTGGGGTCCTCCTTGCTGAAGCGGTTCAGGGCCTTGCCCATGTTGTCCTGGGCCTTATGGTCCTTTGGCTGCACCGCCAGGGAGATCACCGGGTTCGGCACGTGCATGGACGTCATGGAGAAGGAAACCCCGGGGGCGGTGAAGGTGTCGCCCGAGGCGCAGTCAACGCCGAAGAGCGCAACGATATCGCCTGCGGGGGAGACCTCGATGTCCTCCATTTCGTCGGCGTGCATGCGCACGAGCCGTCCGACCTTCACTTTCCTCCCGTTGCGGCTGTTGATGATGGTGTCGCCTTTCTTCAGTGTGCCCTGGTAGGTTCGTATGTAGGTCAGCTGGCCGTAGCGTCCGTCCTCGAGCTTGAAGGCGAGGCAGACCAGCGGGTCGTCCACTCCGCAGGGGAGGCGGATCTCCTTCTCGTCCTGTGCCAGGTCGAGCGCGGTATTTTCAATGTCCAGGGGGCCCGGAAGGTAGTCGGTAACGGCGTCCAGAAGAGGCTGTACGGCCTTGTTCTTGTAAGCCGAGCCGAGAAAGACGGGGGTCAGCTCGAGACTCAGGGTCCCGCGCCGCACCGCCTCGCGGATCATCTCCTCCGTCGGCGTTCCCTCCAGGATCGCCTCCATGAGTTCTTCGGAGAACATCGAAACCGCGTCAAGCATCTCTTCACGCTTGTTTTCCGCCTGCCCCCGCAGGGAGACCGGGACCTCCTCCACGCGAACGATCTCGCCGTTGGCGCCGTCGAAGTAGAGGGCCTTCATCGTCACCAGGTCGACCACCCCCTCCAGGTCCGCCTCAAGGCCGATGGGGATCTGCATCATCACCGCGTTGTGGTTCAACTTCTTCCGCAGCTGGGCGGTGACACGCTCGGGGTTGGCCCCCGTGCGGTCGCACTTGTTGATGAAAGCCACCCTGGGGACCTTGTAGCGGGTCATCTGGCGGTCGACGGTGATACTCTGGGACTGGACACCGCCGACGGAGCAGAGAACGAGCACCGCGCCGTCGAGAACGCGCAGGGCCCTTTCCACCTCGATGGTGAAATCGACGTGGCCCGGCGTGTCGATGATGTTGACGGTGTGGTTCCGCCAGGTGCAGGATGTGGCCGCCGACTGAATCGTGATGCCCCGCTCCTTTTCCAGCTCCATGGAATCCATCTTCGCCCCGACTCCGTCCTTGCCCTTCACGTCGTGAATGGCGTGGATCCGGTCGGTGTAGAAAAGGATCCGCTCCGTCAGGGTCGTCTTGCCGGAATCAATGTGAGCGCTGATCCCGATGTTCCGTACTTTTGCCAGATCATTCATCTTCCTAGTCCCTTTTTGCTTCCTTTCTCAGTTTCACGGATAAGCCCTGTTTGTGATGCGATACCGGAAGGGGGGATTCGAGAAACGGCCCCGTCTGCGCCGGAGCCGCAACAGACCACACAAAGACGCGAGAGTATAGTGTTTTGCAGAGGGGCTGTCAAGAGAAAAAACGGGAGGATACAAGGAGATCCCTCGCCCCGCTACCGTGGACCGTCCCCGGTTCTGTCGAAGCGCAGGGCCACCCATTCCCCTTCGTGCCGCGATTCGGTGAAATGGAGTCCGAGGCCCTCGAAAACCTGCCTGAGGCTCTCCTCCTGCCCTCCCTCCAGAATGCCGGAGCAGAGGAGGGTCCCGGGAACCCGGAGCCGACGAACAATCCGGGCGGCCAGCTCGACCAGGATATTGTGAAACATGTTGGCCGTGATCAGGTCGAACGATCCCGGCACGGCGGCAAGGTCCACACCGCTCACTTTTACTATTCTTTCAAGGCCGTTGCGCCTGATGTTCCCCTCCGCGGCACTCACCGCCGCAAGGTCGTTGTCGATGGCCGTGACATCCCGTGCCCCGAGTCGGGCGCAGGCCATGGAGAGTATGCCCGTCCCCACGCCTATATCGAGCACCGTTTCCGGAAAAGTGGGGGCTGTCCCTGTTTCCTCCGGTTCCTTGAAGAGGTCATCGATGAAGGAAAGGGTGAGGCGGGTGCTGGCGTGAAGGCCGGTCCCGAAGGCCATGCCCGGGTCGATCTCCAGCACACGCTCTTCCCCCTTCGGGACATACTCCTCCCAGGGGGGCCTGACCACCAGCCTCGGCGTCAGCCGCGACACCCGGAAGTGGGTCCTCCAGATGTGGCGCCAGTCCTCCTCCGGCACCGGCTCGGAGCGCACCAGCACGGGGGCCGCCAGCGGATCGCGCGCCCCCAGCTCTTCCAGGAATGCTGCCAGCCGGCTCTTGTGCGACGGGTTGAGGGCGTCGCTGCCGAGGTAGCCCACCACCTGCTCCCTGGGAGAGTGCCCCCTGTCGCTTACGGAAACGCACTCCACCCCGCCGCCCGTCATCTCGGCAAGAAAGAGCGCCACCTCCTCACAGCTCCCTCGACCGGTCTCGATCACGACCTTCGTCCACAACCTCGCCTCGGGGCCGGGACGAGACTTCCTTCCCGCCTCATTCATGGCGCAGGGCCTCTATGGGATCGAGGTCGGCGGCTCGGAAGGCGGGATAGATCCCGAAGAGGATCCCCACGGTCATGCTGATGCCGAGAGAGAGGACAAGGCTCCCCGGTTTGACCACCGTCGGCATGCCGGCAAAGCTGGTGATCAGCCAGGGCACCAGGAGCCCGATCCCGATCCCGATCAGTCCGCCGGTGGTGGAGAGGACGACGGTCTCGATCAGGAACTGTCCGACGATCTGCTTTTTCTTGGCGCCTACCGCCCTTCTGATGCCGATTTCCCGGGTTCTCTCGGTGACGGAGGCGAGCATGATGTTCATGATGCCGATTCCCCCGACCAGGAGGCTGATGGCTGCGATGGAGCCGAGAACGATGTTGAACGTCCTCTTTGTCGCCTCCGCCTGGCGCAGCAGGGCAAGCGGCACGCTGACGCGGTAGTCTTGCTTCCCGTGAAACCTCATAAGCAGAGATTCGATTCCCGCGGCGGTGGCCTCCACCTCTTCCAGCGTCGCCACTTCGGCGATCAGCTGGTGCAGCTCGACCCGCTCCCGTATCCGGGCTCCGGCCGTCCTCTGCGTGAAGATGTCGCCGAAGCGCTCCCGCGCGACCTCGAGGGGAATGTAGGCGTCCACGTCCTGGTCGGGCGTCTGGATGTCCCCCCCGAAACCGCTCTCGCTCTGCACGATGCCTATCACCTCGAAAATGCCTCCCCCGATCCTCACGGGCTGACCGATGGTGCCCTCCGTCGCCAGGAGTCTTCTCGCCCCGTGCTCGGTGAGGACCACCACCCCCCGGCGCTGCCCGTTGTCCGTGGAGGTCATCACCCTCCCGGCGACGAGGGGCCTCCGCACCAGGTCGAACCACTCCGGCGTGGTTCCCACGACTCTCAGCTCCAGAGTGCGCGCTCCCAGTCTCCCCTCCTGCCGCACGAGCTTGGCGGGCACGATCCTGCGCACGGCGGAGAAGCTACCGGCGATGCGTTCCATATCCTCGTAGAGAAGGCCGTAGATGCTCATTCTGGTCCTCACTTCCCGGATCTGCTCCTTCACCGGCTTGACGGAGCGGACAATGATGTTGTTGCTTCCCAGCTTCCGGATCTGCTCCAGCGCCTCCTTGCTCGCACCCTCGCCGACGGCGAGCATGGCGATGACGCTGCTCACCCCGAAGACCACGCCGAGCATGGTCAGAAAGGAGCGGAGCTTGTGCAGCCGAAGGTTCTTGATGCCGAGTCTGACGTTGAGCATCAGCCGGGAGCGGCGCATCAGCGGCCTTCCTCGATGTGCTCGACGGCGCCGTCCTTCATGTAAAGCCTCTGGCGGGCAAAAGCGGCGATGTGCGGCTCGTGGGTCACCATGATGATCGTCTTCCCCGACCTGTTCAGCTCCGAGATGATCTGCATGATCTCCCCGCCCATCCTGGAGTCCACGTTCCCCGTGGGCTCGTCGGCGAGGATGATCGAGGGGTCGTTGGCGAGGGCCCGGGCGATGGCGACCCGCTGCTGCTGCCCTCCCGAGAGCTCCGTCGGACGGTGTCCCACACGGTCGGCAAGATCGAACTTCGCCGCCAGCTCGCGGGCACGCTCAATGCTCTTTTCCGGCTCCCACCCCAGGTAGTAGAGGGGGAGCTGGATGTTCTCTTCCACCGTCAGCTGGGGGATGAGGTTGAAGCTCTGAAAGACAAAGCCCAGGCGCCGCAGGCGCAGCTCGCTGAGGGTGTCGTCGTCGAGGGCGCCCACGTCGTCCCCCTGGAGAAGGTACCGGCCGGACGTGGGCCGGTCGAGGCAGCCGAGGATGTTGAGAAGAGTGCTCTTGCCCGACCCGCTGGGACCCATGACGGCCCAGAAGCTGCCGGGATCAAACTCCACGGAGACGCCGCGCAGTGCCGGGACCTCCTGGTCCCCCATCCTGTAAACCTTGCAAACCTCCCTCAGGCAGGCCTCGGCACAGGTCGCACCCGCGGCGGTGGTTTTCACGGGCTCTCCCGGCTCACCGGGGTCTTCGCCCGCGGGGTGGAGGGAGACGGGCCCTCTTCCTCGCGCTCCACCTCCCCTTCCTCCAGGGGCGGCGTGAGCAGGACCTCCTCCCCCTCCTCCAGACCGGCCGTGATCCGCATCATGCGGTTGTTGTCGAGGCCGGTCTCGATGACCCGGGGCTCCCAGCCGCTTTTCCCGCGCACGTAGACCGTCGGTTTGCCCTTCACCCTGAGAACCGCCTGCACCGGAACAAAGAGCGCGTCGTCATAGCGGGCGATGACGATCTTCGCCCGGCAGCTCATCCCGGTCCTCAGGTCCTTGCCGTCACCGTCGATGTGCACCTCCGTCCTGTAGACCTTCAGATCGGGGTTGAGAAAGATGCTCTGCGCGTCGGGAAGGGGGGCGATCTTGGCCACCGTGCCGGTGAAGGCCTGTCCCGGCAGGGCGTCCACGGTCAGACGGGCAGACAGGCCGACGGAGATCTTCTTCAGACTCGACTCGTGAACTTTCACGTCTGCCATGAACGAGGAGGCCGTCGGCAGATAGATCAGCTCCTGGCGCTCGTGGACCTGCTGTCCCTCGTCAAGGGGCTCCACGTTGCCGCGCCAGGTGGCCTTGGCGCTGGTGGCGTAGATCACCAGGCCGTCCGCGGGAGCGGCGATCCTGGTCTTCACGATCTGGCTCTCCACCTTGCCCAGCTTGTTCTTCTGCTGTTCGAACTCCGACTCTTTCGCCCGCAGATCGGCCTCGCTCTGGACCAGGTCCGCCGCCGCCGCCCGGCGCACGCGCTCGAGGGCCATGGTCTTCTGCCTCACGTCGCTCTCGAGCTGGGCCAGCTCCCTCTCGTAGGTGAAGCTCTTCAGCAGCTCCAGGTCCGCCCGGGCCAGCTTGATGTCGAGCTCGGCCTTCCTGGCCCCCAGCTTGTCTGCCTGCAGCTCCATCTGCGAGAGGTACTTCTCGTCGAAGAGGACCTTCGACCAGGTGAGCTTCTCCGCCGCCCTGCTCAACTCCTCCTCGGCGAGGGTGACTTTCGCCTCCGCGGTCATCACCTTCTGCGGGAACTCGCCCTCGACGTATTTTTTCAGGTCCTCCCCGGCAAACCGCAACTCGAGCTCCGCCTTGTCCACGTCGCTCACCGCCTTGTTCCTGACGACCTCCAGGTTCTCCCGGGACCGCACAAAGGCCGCCTCGGCATTCATGACCCTGATCTGCTGGTCCACTTTGCGGTCTTTCAGGCTGCTGGCGTCGAGCTCCACCAGGAGGTCTCCCTTCTTCACCCTCGTACCCTCGGGGACGAGACTGAGGATGGTCGTGCGCCCTTCCACCTTGTTCTTGATGATGATCTGTTCCCTGGCCTTGATGGTGCCCGACTCGGTGACGCTGATGGTCAGGGGACCCCGTTGGGCGGCGAAAACCGGCTGGTTCTTCGCGGTCTCGTCCTGGCGGCCGGGCGTCACCTGCCACACCACAACAAGAACTGCCGCGGCTGCCGCACAGAGCGCGAGAATCAGCCCGCGCGAAGACCGGGAGGCAGATCCGCTATGATCTTCCATTTTTTCTCTCCCGGGGTTTGAATTCCCTCCAGAGGCCTGTTTCGTCCACCTCCAGGACTCCCAGGTCGCGTTGCAGCTCCAGCTCGGAGACGCGGTAGTCCACCAGCGCCGAGGCGAGGGCGTTCTGCGCGTTCAGCAGGGCTTCGCTCGACTCCAGCACGTCCCGCACGTCCGCCCGTCCCGCCTGGAGAAAAAGGTCCGTGCTCTTCACCCTTCGCTCGGCTATCCGCACCGCCTGGTACTGGATCGTGATCCCCTCCCTGGACTCCAGGAGGCTGCGAAGACGGTTGCGCACCTCGAGCTTGACCTGGTCCTCCAGGCCCTGCACGTTTCTCACCGCCTGTTCCAGAAAGATGTAGCTCTCCCGGTAGACGTTTCTCTCGGCGGTGCGCTCCAGGGGAAGATCGAGGGCCAGGAGGGCGGCGTAGCGGCCCTCGTCGAAGGCTATTTCCGCGTCGGCGAGCTCCGAGGATCCCGGTCCGCGCCTTTCGCCGACCGCGGCTGAGCCGAGGAGAGTCAGCTCCGCCCGCAGGGCGTCGGCCGCCACCACCACTTTTCTCTGTGCGTCATAGACCCTGCCCAGGGCGACCCGCAGATCCAGGCGGTTCTCCAGGGCCAGCCCGAGGGCCTCCTGCTCTCTTATTTCCATGGGCCCCGCGCCCGGCCATTCGGGCTCCTTCAGCACCACCGGCGCGTCGGCGGGAGGCACGCTCTCCGGTGCGGGGTCCAGCTCGTCCAGGGACAGCACCCGTCGAACCGCTTCCGCCATCCTCTCCAGCTCACCCGCATCGAGCTCGACGCGGGCGTCGGTGGGCAGTCCCATCTCTACCTTGAAGGCGTCGAGACGCCGGTTGTAGGACTCCCTCGACCGCACCCAGCGGTCCCGCGACCTCAGCTCGTTCTGAAGGGACTGGTCGAACTGGAACCAGGGGAGGCGTCCCGCCTCGGCAAGGCGCTGGGCCCGGCGGGTGGAGGTGATGAGCCCCCGGTAGTTCTGCTCGGCGTTCTCCACTTCCTGCTCCCCCAGCAGGACCAGCAGGTAGTCGCTCGCCGTCTGCACGGCGAAGGTCCTCTTGAAGCGCTCGAATGCCCAGATGGCGTACAGGGCGTTGCGCTCCGCCTGCGTCAAGGGCTCGGTGACGATGTGCCTGCCGGTGACCTGGTGGAAGCAGTCCTTCACGCACCTCCAGTGCGAGCAGTCGAACCGCTCCCGCAGCACATAGATCCGCCTGGCCGACGGCGCGATCGCCCGGATCCGCTCC
>JAUWCW010000298.1 GCA_030609125.1 Candidatus Rokuibacteriota bacterium | reverse complement strand
TCAGCGGCCGGGATCTGGATGGTCTCGTGGCGCGCCACCCGTTTCTGGACAGGGAATCACCCATCGTCCTTGCCGAGCACGTCACGGTGGAGGCCGGGACAGGTCTCGTTCACACCGCCCCGGGCCACGGGCAGGAGGACTATGACGTGGGGAAGCGGTACGGCCTGGAAATCTACAGTCCCGTCGACGAGGGAGGCAGGTTTCTCCCCGACGTGGAGAGGATAGGCGGGCAGAAGGTGTTCGACGCCAACCCGGCGGTGGTGGAGATGATCGACGAGAAGGGCCACCTCCTGCACCACGACACGGTTTCACACAGCTATCCCCACTGCTGGCGCTGCAGGAAGCCCGTCATATTCAGGGCTACCCGCCAGTGGTTCATCGCCATGGAGCACGGTGACCTGCGGCGGCGTTCCCTCGATGAGATCGAGCGCGTGACGTGGATCCCCTCGTGGGGAAAAGAACGCATCTCGGGCATGATCGCCAACCGCCCGGACTGGTGCATCTCGCGTCAGCGCTCCTGGGGAGTTCCGATCACCGTCTTCACCTGTGAGAGCTGCGGAGAGGGAATGGCCCCCGAGGGCTTCTTCGACAAGGTGGCTGCCCGGGTGGAGAAAGAAGGGGCTGATTTCTGGTTCGGCGAAGATGCCCGGAGCCTCCTTTCCGGGGGCGAGGTATGTTCGTCCTGCGGGGGCGGTTCCTTCCGCAAAGAGGAAGACATCCTCGACGTCTGGTTCGATTCGGGGGTAAGTCACGCCGCCGTTCTCGAGGGACGAGAAGATCTCTCGTGGCCGGCGGACCTGTACCTGGAAGGCTCGGACCAGCATCGCGGATGGTTTCACAGCGCCCTTCTCACCGCCGTCGGCACGCGGGGGAAGGCTCCCTACCGGAGCGTTCTCACCCACGGCTTCGTCGTCGACGCCAAGGGGAAGAAGATGTCGAAATCCTCGGGCAACGTGATCGCGCCCCAGGAGATCATCAAACGTTACGGCGCCGAGATCCTGCGTCTCTGGGTGGCCGCCGAGGATTACACGACCGACATACGAATCTCGGAGGAGATCGTGCAGCGTCTTGCCGAGGCGTACAGAAGGATCAGGAACACCGCCCGCTTTCTTCTGGGAAACCTGAGCGGCTTCGATCCGGCAGGGGACGCCGTCCCCCGGGAGGACCTGCTCGAGATCGACCGCTGGGCGCTGGCCCGCCTCGGCCAGGTTCGGGCCAGGGTCCTGGAAGCGTACCGCAAGTACCATTTCCATGCCGTCTATCACACTTTGCACAACTTCTGCGCCGTCGACCTCTCGGCGTTCTATCTGGACATCCTCAAGGACCGCCTGTACGTGGAGCCCCCCTCCTCGGTGAAGAGAAGGGCGTGTCAGACGGCCCTTTTCGAGATTCTGGAGTCGCTGGTGCTGCTCATGGCGCCGATTCTTTCCTTCACCGCTGAAGAGGTGTGGCAGAACATGCCGGATGCGGACCGGCGCGGCGAAAGCGTCTTCTACGAGCAGTTCCCGGCGGCGGCGGATCACGAGGGTGACGAAGAGCTGCTGGCGCGCTGGGAGCGCCTCCAGGCGATCCGCGGCACCGTCAACAAGGCCCTGGAGGAGGCCCGCAAGGAGCAGGGCCTCGGTCAGAGCCTGGCGGCGAAGCTCACCGTCACGGGGGGCGCGGAGACGGTCTCCTTTCTCGAGAGCTTCGGCCCGGACCTCAAGGACGTCTTTATAGTATCGAAAGTGACGCTTTGCGAAGGGGAGGCGCCGGAGGATCCGGAGAGCGAGGTGGTTGTCGAGGTCGCCTCCGCCGAAGGCGAAAAGTGCCGGCGCTGCTGGGTTTTCGCCGATGACGTCGGTAGGGACGAACGCTTTCCGGGCAGCTGCTCCCGTTGTGCAGGGATTCTCGGGGAAATGGCTGCGCAGAAGGGGACTGCTGACAGCTGATGCGGGTGAAAAGGCTTGACAGCACGGGCGCGATTGCAAAAAATTGTCTGCGGAGAAAAGAGGTGAAGAAGAGACTGGTGCTTCTCATGGCGGGCCTGCTCGGTGTCGGTATGCTGGCGGGGTGCACGGCCAACGGCAAGGGCTTCGATGACCCGAAGGGTGAGGTCAGCCTTGTCGGCGAGCCCTTCATCGGATGCGACGGAGGCAGCGTCTTCATCTTCGGGACCGCCCGGAACACTGGTGATCTCGAGGCGAGAAACGTCACCGCCATGGCCGACGTCTTCGGGGGCGGAGGTGAGTTTCTCGGGCGTTTTCAGACCCAGGTGTCGGCTGGAGTGGAGACGATCACCTTAGAGGATGAGGATGAGTCGGTGTACGTGGATGTGATCATCGACACCCTGGAGGTGGACCAGACCGGGACCTTCACCATCAACACCACCGTGGGATGCGGGCGGATTGCCCGGGAGGAGTATACTTTTGACTTCACTACCGCCATGTTCGAGGACTTCTAGAATGCGTGCCGCCAGGGTGTTCATCGCTGCCGCTGTGCTGGTCACGGGAGCGCTCTTTCTCGCGTCCTGTGCCAACGTTGAGGCCGTGCGCAAGGAGCACGCCGACGGCTACTACCGCATGGCGAACGCTCACCTGCAGCAGGGACGCGGATACCAGGACGAAATAAACCGGCGCAAGGCGTACGCGGAGCTCGTCCAGGCCATCCGGCTCGACCCGAAGAATGCCGAATACAGCCTTCTTCTCGGAACCCTCTACCTGTACAGCGGGGAGCTCATTTCCGCCGAGAGGGAGATGAAGAAGGCGCTCAAGTACGATCCGAACCTCGGTGACGCCCACAACAATCTGGGACTGGTGTTCGTCGAGCAGGGAAGACTGGGTGAGGCCGTCGAGGAATTCGAGAAGGCCATTGCCAACTACGCCTACAGGACCCCGGAAGTCGCCTATTTCAACCTGGGGAGAGCGAACTACCTGCTCGGCAATTACGTGGAGGCCGCCGCCGCGTTCGGCCGGTCCCTCGACATCGCTTCGGCGAACGGGGAAGCACTCTTCTTCCAGGGACGAAGTTATGTCAAGCTCGGGCGCCTCTCCGAAGCGGCGACGTCCTTTTCTAAGGCGTTGAAGTTGAACCCGGATTCGGTGCGGACACACTACGAACTGGGGGTCGTTCTCTTCAAGCTGAACCGGGAAGAGGCCGCTTCCTCGCACTTTGCGAAGGTCGTGGAACTGGATCCGGACGGGGAGATGGCGGAGCAGGCCCGCACCTTCATCAAGCTCCTCCGCTGAAATCCTGCATTTTCCGAGGCTCCCTTCGGCTTCGCTCAGGACATGCTTTTGCTCCCTGACAAGGCGTCGCTCTTGCCTGGTTGTGCAGTCCGCCTGAGGCGGAAACCAAA
>JAUWCW010000176.1 GCA_030609125.1 Candidatus Rokuibacteriota bacterium | reverse complement strand
CTCGCCGTCTCGGCCATCGCCACGGCCTGGCAGCTTCTGCTGCGCAAGTCACGGCTTAAAACAGAGCTTATACAGACAGTTACAATTGCAGGCGGATTCGGGTATTCCCTCCGTCCCCGGAACCTTTCCACTCTCGGGATCATTGCTCCCAACTGGGAGAAAATCGTTTCAGTGGCGGCAAACGCCGCGCTGGCCGGTGCCGCCCTCAGTCTCCTCGAACCCTCTTCCCTCACCCGTGCGGCCGGCATCTCCAAAGCGATGAAGACCTGGCATATGGCGGAGAGCAGTAACTTTCAGAATCTGTTTATCAACAATCTTGCGTTCCCAGGATAAAACTGTTGATATGTATCACAACATATTAATATTACACCATGAATATTGTTATCTACAGGCCTTCTCAACAGGCATTGTTGACAACTGATAAACTTCATGCAGTCTCTGAGAGATACCCCGTAATATGTCTTCCGGCAAGCCTATCGTCTCCGTGATCATCCCCACCTTCAACCGGTCAGGCATGGTCCGGGAGGCAGTGGAATCCGTCGTCTCCCAGACCTGCGGCGAGTTCGAGCTCATCGTCGTCGACGACGGCTCCACTGACGATACGGTGGCCGCTCTCAAGCCCTATTCCGCCAGCCTCAGGCTTGTCCGGCAGGAAAACCGGGGCGTCAGCGCGGCCCGCAACAGCGGTGCCGCCGTCGCCGGAGGCGAACTGCTGGCCTTTCTCGACTCCGACGACCTCTGGCTGCCGGAGAAGCTCGCCGTGCAGCTCAGCTACCTGCGGACCTTCCCCGAGGCCGCCGTCTGCCATACCGAGGAGCTATGGATCCGCAACGGCAGGAGGGTCAACCCCCGGAAAAAGCACGCCAAGGCGGAGGGGAGGGCCTTCATGAGGCTGCTCAGGGAGAGTCTCATCAGCCCCTCATCGGTCATCCTGCGGCGGTCGGTCTTCGACGAGGCGGGAGGATTCGACGAATCCCTCCCCGCCTGTGAAGACTACGCCCTCTGGCTGGCCCTGGCGAGGAGGCACGACGTCCATCTCATCAGGCGCCCGCTGGTCGTGAAGCGTGGGGGGCACCCCGATCAGCTGACCAGAACCATCTGGGGCCTCGATAGATTCCGTGTCAGAGTCTTGCACTCACTAGCGGCCAACGGGGGTCTCAGCGCGGAAGAGGCGGGCGAGGTCCGGGCCGTGCTGGAAGAGAAATGCAGGATTCTCGCCGAGGGGAGCCGCCGCCGCGGCCGGGAGGAAGAGGCGGAAGGATACCTGGAGCTTGCCCGGGAGGCGGCGCCGTGAAGAGGGCGGCTGTTCCGTTGAGCCGGGTAGCCTGGCGGAACCGGCGCTTTTCGTTCTCCCGGGGAGGCGGCCTCGAGGAGCTCACCGCTTCCATCGAAAAAGTGGGCCTTCTCGATCCCCCCGAATTGTTGAACAAGGGAGGCCGTTACATCGTCATCAGGGGTGCCCGGCGCCTGCAGGCTCTGCGCCGGCTCGGCCGAAAGCACGTCGAGGCCCAAATCTTTGGTGAGGACGAGATTTCCCCCTTCCAGGCCTGGTCGAGAAACTTTCACGAAAACCGTGCCTTCAGGAACCTGAATCCCGCCGAGGGATGCACGGCCCTGAGACAGCTTGCCGACCTGGGTCTCTCGCCGCAGAAGATCGTCAGCGGGTATTTCCCCCTTCTCGGGCTGCCTCGCAGAGAGGGAGGCTTTGAAGCGTACCTTTCCGTCGCTCACCTTCCGGACACGATGCTCGACCTCCTGGCGGACGGCGCCATCACTCTGGGAACAGCGGTCTATCTCGCGACTCTCGGGGAAAGCGAGCGTCGCTCCGCCTTCCGCTTTCTCAAGAAGGCGTCCCTGAGCGTCGGCCGGCAGCGGGAGTGGGCCCGTCTCGTCGCCGACATCTCCGTGCGGGACGAAACGTCCGTCCCCGCCCTTCTCGCCTCCGTCTCCCGGGCGGCCCGCAGGCGCCACGGCCAGTTCGGCGCTTCGGCCCTGCAGGTCCTCAGGGAGCGCCGCTTCCCGTCTCTCGCCGCCCGCAGACGCGCCTTCCAGCGTCTGCTCCGCCGTCTCAGGCTCCCACCCGGCTTCCAGGTGACAACGCACCCCTTTTTCGAAAAAGGCGAGCTTCACGTGCGCTTCTCCGCCTCCGGTGAGAAGGAGTACGGGGAGGCCCTCGTCCGCCTGGAGCGTCTCGGCCGGGAGGACTCCTTTCAACTCCTCATGGAGCCCGGGAAGCGGCCGCCGAGGAAATGAGATTTCCCATCCGGAAGATCACCATCCACCCGGAAGCCGCCGGCAGCAGCGTGGCCCGGACCGTTGTCGAAAAATGTCCCGGCGTCCCCGTCGTCACCGCCGCCAGACCCTCCGTCGATCCCGGAGACGAGGGGCATTCGAAAGACACCGTCTTCATCACTCCCCGCAAAGGCAGGCTCCTGAAGCGGTGCCCCGGCACCTCATCCTACGTCTGCTGCGGGTATCGTGTTCTGAACCTGGTGACGGGATGCCCCCTGGACTGCACCTACTGCATCCTCCAGCTCTATCTCAATCAGCCCTGTCTCGTGGTACACGCCGACTGGGAAGATGCTCTCCGGGAGCTTGACGAGCTGATCGCAAAGCACCCGGGGCGGGTCGTGCGCCTGGGCACGGGCGAGCTCGCCGACAGCCTTGCCCTGGAGCCGCTCACCGACATGGCGCGGGAACTGGTGCCCCGCGTTCTCCGGAGGCCCGAGGCCGTTCTGGAACTCAAGACGAAGACGACCTTCGTCGAGAGTCTGCTCGACATCGACCCCCGCGGCCGGGTCATACTCTCCTGGTCCGTCAATGCGGAGGAAGTGGTGCGGGCGGACGAAAAGGGTGCGCCGCCGCTCACCGCAAGGCTTCGGGCCGCCGCCGAGGGACGCCGGGCCGGCTACCGGATCGGCCTTCACTTCGACCCCCTGGTGCGTTTTCCCGGGTGGGAGAGATCCTACAGCCGGGCGGTAGAGGCGATCTACGACCACCTTCGCGAGGGGGACATCGCCTGGATCAGCCTCGGGTCACTGCGCTACCCGCCCGCCCTGGACGCCATCATCAGAAGACGCTTCCCCGGCAGCCACCTCCCCCTGGGAGAGCTCGTCCCCGGCCTGGACGGAAAGCTCCGGTACTTCCGCCCCCTGAGGGAAGAGATGTACCGGCGGGTGTACCGTGACATCAGGCGGCGGGACAGGCACGCGGAGGTCTATCTCTGCATGGAGAGCCCCGAGGTCTGGAGAAGCTCCCTCGGCCGCTCGCCGGGCTCGACGGCGGGCCTTGCCCGCTGTCTCGACGCGGCGGCGATCGCTGAATAGCCGGTGTCCGTCACGATCTATCTGGGCAGGAGCGTCTTCTGGCGCTCCTGGAGTTTCGATTCGATGTTCGGGTCGAGCCGGTACGCCTCGTGCCCCGTCCCCACAACAATCATCTGCGGCAGACGCAGGACCAGAAAGAGAAACAGCGCCCAGCGCAGCCAGGCCCTTGCGGGAGGCCACAGATCGTCGAGCCACAGGGCCACGGGGAGGCAGGCCGCCGGCAGCACGATCAGCACGTGCCAGGACTGGATGGTCACCGGCGAGAGAGCGCTGGAGATGAGAAGGGAGGCGAACCCGGCCATCGCGTACGAGCGCAGCCAGAGCCAGCCGGCGGCCCTTCCCTCCCCCCGGCGGTCACGGCGGAAGCACCACCACGTCGCCGCCAGGGCTATCAGGATCGACGCCGCGGCAAGGAGAACGAGCGCCGCGGCGGCGCCCTTTACGAAGATGCTCAGGGAGCCGGCGCCGGCCCACCCCTCCTCGAGAAAAACCACTCCCTTGAGACGTCTTCCGATATCGAGGGATCCGAGGCGAAACCAGTACACGAAGCTCTTTATCAGCGGCGCCACGGTGACCAGTCCGTAGCCGATGAAAGAATTCGACGGTGCCGGCGAGGGGAGCGTCCCGGCGGAAAAGGCCGCCATCGTGGGGATCAGAGTCAGCCCCCCGACAGCGGCGCCGAGAAGCCCCCCCTCCCACTGCAGCCGGATCAGCTTCCGGAAAAGAAGCACCCCCGTCAGCACAACGAGGAAGAGGAAGGACCCGTGAAGCTGGAATGTCAGAACGAGCGTGGCGACGAGAAGCGCCGACCAGAGGGCCCCGGCCCTCTCCCGCAGCCCCCAGCAGGCCGCCAGGTGAAGGGCCGACGGAAGAACCACGTAGGCGGGCTCCCAGAGAATCCCGGAGTGATAGAGTCGCCAGGGCGAGAGCCACCAGAGGGCGAGAAAGAAGAGCGCCGCCCGCGGCCCCGCCGCCCGCCGCACCGCCAGGGTCGACACCACGGCGGCGAGGAGGTGAAAGAGCCCGATGAGAACCACCGGGGAGCGGTAGTCGCGCCACACGGAGAAGGGCACGCCGATCAGAAGCTGAAGGAGCGATCCCGGGATGAAGCCACCGCCGGACATCCCCTTCCCCACCGCGCTCAGCCCGCCCTCCTCAAGGTAGTCGAGGCCGAGATCGAAAAGGACGTACTGGTCGCCGCCGATTCCGCCCCGGCTGCCGAGCCACGCCTGGATGATGACGCCGGCCAGAAGCAGGGCCGCCGCCACGGTGATGAATCTTCCCGTTTTCTCCATCACGCCCCCTGAGGCGTGGAGCGCTCGACAAGATACTCCACCAGGGGCCCGGCCGAGGGCGGTATGCTCAGGTCATCGAAAAGGAGCTTGCGCCGGGTGCCCCCGCTCTCGACGGTGACCTCGTAGACGAGGGCGTCACGCGCACTCTCCGCCAGGACGCCTCCCTGGTTGAGGTCACACTTCTCGACGAGAGCCCTGAGCTTCACCGCCTCCCCGGGCGGCATCTTTTCGGTGTCGAGATCGCAGCCCCGCACGAGACCCGCGAAGCCGCCGGACTCCCTGAAAGTGACCCGCACGGATCTATTCCGCCTCGATGCCGACCGCCCGCCATCCCTCGGCGACTGCCCGGGCCGTCTTCCGGGAGCGGGGAAAAAGTTCGGCGGCAGTCCGCACCGTCATGGCCGCGGCACTTTCGAAACCGGCGCGCGCCTTCAGTCCCAGAAGCGCCTCGTACCA
>JAUWCW010000044.1 GCA_030609125.1 Candidatus Rokuibacteriota bacterium | reverse complement strand
ACTTCCCATTTTCGCATCTCATCTTCAGGCCGTCTTCGATCGATCCTCATTCACGAAATCCTCAAAATAGCCCTGCTATTCCTGCGGTTTCGCTCAATCAGATCGACCAAATACGACCTGAATCTGAGCGCCAATTCTGTGAAGTTATTCTTGCGCGAGCCCTTAGCATCCCCCTGGAAACGGCGGGGCGGAACCCGGACAGAGTTGCGCAGGTGCTCCCTGATGGATTGTTAACGGAAACGGCGGGGGTTGTCAAGACAGGCCGCGACCGGGGAGGCAGCGCCCGGATCCCGGGTGAAGCTCCCCGTAGGGGGGGGCTACTTCTTGGCGGAGGATCCTTTCTTCTTCTCCGAGCCCTCTTTCGCCTTCTTGCCGGAGGGCTTGTCGGGGCGGTCGACGAGCTCGATGAGAGCCATGCTCGCGCAGTCACCGGAACGGGGCCCGAGCTGGTAGATCCGCGTGTAGCCGCCGGGGCGGCCTTCGTAGCGCAGGGCGAGATCCGAAAAGAGCTTCTGCACAACCTCGTTGCTCCGCACCGTCCTGAGAGCCCGGCGCCTGGCCGCCAGGTCGCCCTTCTTGCCGAGGGTGATCATCCTGTCCGCGATGCGGCGAAGCTCCTTCGCTTTCGCCAGCGTCGTCTCTATCCTCTCCTTCTCGAGAAGGGACGTGACGAGGTTCCGCAGCAGGGCCTTGCGGTGGCTCGTCGTCCTGCCCAGCTGCCTCTTCTCTTTTCGGTGTCGCATACGTTCTCCTATTTCAGGAGCTCCGTCCGTGGGACGGGGCCCGTCGCATCCGGGTTATTCTTCGGTCTCTTCCCCGGCAACCTCGAGTTCTTCGAGCTTCATGCCGAGCTGGAGCCCCATCTCGCCAAGCACTTCCTTAATTTCATTGAGGGACTTGCGGCCGAAATTCTTCGTCTTGAGCATTTCCGCTTCCGTCTTCTGCACCAGGTCGCGGATCGTGGAGAGGTCGACGTTCTTGAGGCAGTTGGCCGCCCGTACCGAGAGCTCCAGTTCGCTGACGCTGCGGTCCAGGTTCTGCAATATGTCTTTGCGGCTGCCCGTATCCTCGCTCTCCTCGCCCTCCTCGCTCTCCTCTTCACCGATGAACACCGAGAGGTGATCATTGAGGATCCTGCCGGCGCGCTTCACCGCATCCTGGGGGGCGATGCTGCCGTCGGTCCAGACCTCGAGAACGAGCCGGTCGAAGTCCGTCGCCTGTCCGACCCGGGCGTTTTCCACTTGGTAGTTCACCCTCTGGACCGGGGAGAAGATGGCGTCCACGGGTATCACCCCGATGGGCTGATCCTCGCTCTTTTTCTCCGCCGCGGAGTATCCCCTTCCCGCCCGGACCGTCATCTCCATGACCAGCCTGCCGTCCGTGTTCAGCGAGGCAAGGTGCAGCTTGGGATTGAGAACCTTCACGTGGGGGTCAGTGAGAATGTCCCCGGCCTTCACCTCTCCCGGCCCGCTCTTTTCGATGCGGATCGTCCTCTCCTCGTCACCGACCAGCTTGAGGTGAAGCTCCTTGATGTTGAGGATCAATTCGACAACGTCCTCTTTCATGCCGTTCAGGGTCGAGAACTCGTGATCGACGCCTTCGATACGGATACTGGTGACCGCCGCCCCCTCGATGAACGAGAGCAGAACCCTTCTCAGCGAGTTGCCGATCGTGGTCCCGAATCCCCTCTCAAAAGGCTCCGCCGCAAACTTGCCGTAAGACTCTGTCAGCGCCTCCGGATCGACTTCCAGCCTCTTGGGCCTGGTGAACATATTCCCTGTATTTTCCATAGCTTTCCTCGCCGGTTTCTATACCTTATTTCGAATATAGCTCGACAATGTACTGCTCTTTTATCTCCATCTTGATGTCATCCCTGGCGGGCTCCCCTACGATCCGGCCGCTGAGCTCTTCCTTGTTGAGCTGAAGCCACGGCGGGAGCCCCCGGGTCTCGGCCACGGCGACTTTCTCCTTGATAACGTCCCTTCTCGGGCTCTTCTCCTTTATCTGCACCTGGTCGTCCTGGCGCACGCGGAAGGAAGGGATGTTGACCCTGCGGCCGTTCACCACGATGTGGCCGTGCCGCACCAGCTGCCGCGCCTCCGGGCGCGAACTGGCGAAGCCGAAACGATAGACCACGTTGTCCAGGCGCTGTTCGAGGTACTGCAGGAAGATCTCCCCCGTTACCCCCTTCTTTTTAGCCGCCTTGTGAAACGTGTTCTTGAACTGAACTTCCATCAGTCCGTAAATGCGCCGCACTTTCTGCTTTTCCCGCAGCCGCACGCCGTAATCCGAAACCTTGCGCTGCATCCGCTGGCCGTGCTGGCCCGGAGCATACTGCCTGCGTTCGATGGCGCACTTGCTGCCGTAGCACCGCTCTCCCTTGAGAAACAGCTTTCCGCCTTCCCGGCGGCAAAGACGGCAAACGGATCCTCTATATCTGGCCAATGGTGCCTCCTTTAGTTGTCCCCGCTCCAGCCTCCAACAGCACCGCTCACACTCTCCTGCGCTTCGGCGGGCGGCACCCGTTGTGAGGTATGGGCGTCACATCCTTTATCAGGCTGATCTGCAGGCCCGCGGCCTGCAGGGCCCGGATGGCCGCCTCGCGGCCCGAGCCCGGTCCCTTGACGTAAACTTCGACTCTCTTGACTCCATGCTCCTTGGCCTTGCGGGCCGTATCTTCACCGGCCACCTGGGCGGCGAAGGGTGTTCCCTTCCTGGAGCCCTTGAAGCCCATCGCTCCTGCGCTGGACCAGCAGACAACCTGTCCTTCGAGGTCGGTAATGGTGATGATGGTGTTATTGAAGGTGGACTGGACGTGAGCCACGCCAGTCGGAATGTTCTTTTTTTCCTTCTTCTTTCTAGATCCTTTTTTGCCGCGATCCTTTGCCATTGAATCCGTCCTCTCCGGTCAGTGCTTCTCTTACTTGCCCTTGCTGGTGCGCACCGTGGCTCTTCTCTTCCCACGGCGGGTCCGGGCGTTGGTGTGCGTCCTCTGGCCGCGAACCGGAAGGTTCCGGCGGTGACGCAGCCCGCGGTAGCAGCCTATGTCCATCAACCTCTTGATATTGAAGGAGACCTCCTTGCGAAGCTCCCCCTCGACCTTGAAGTTCTGGTCGATGACATTCCGGATCCGGCTGACCTCCTCCTCGGTGAGGTTCTTGACGCGCATGTCCACATTGATGTTCGCCATGCTGAGCACACGGCCCGAAATCCTGGGTCCGATCCCGTAGATGTAGCACAGGGCGATCTCAACCCTCTTTTCCCTCGGCAAGTCAACGCCTGCTATCCGAGCCAATGAATTTCCTCCTTTTAGCCTTTCCGTCTACTCTTCGCCGCTGCCGCCTATCCCTGGCGCTGCTTATGCTTGGGGTTTTCGCAGATAACCCGCACCACCCCTTTGCGGCGAATAACCTTGCACTTGTCGCATATCTTCTTGACCGACGATCTGACTTTCATCGTACCTGTCTCCTGCCGTCCTACTTGTAGCGGAACACGATCCGGCCGCGGCTGAGGTCGTAAGGCGAAAGAGCCACCTTGACCTTGTCACCCGGAAGGATCCGGATATAGTGCATCCGCATCTTGCCGGAAATGTAAGCCAGGATGCGATGCCCGTTCTCCAGTTTCACCCGGAACATGGCGTTGGGCAGGGGCTCGACGATCGTCCCCTCAATCTCGATCGCTTCTTCCTTGGCCATACTTCCCCTCCTCACAAACACCGGGTCAGGACTTCAGGCCCCGCCTCGGTTATAGCCACGGTGTGCTCGAAGTGCGCCGAAAGCATGCCGTCCGACGTCACCACGGCCCAGCCGTCGTTCTTCAGCTTCACCTCCGAGGTCCCCGCGTTCAGCATCGGCTCGATAGCCAGAACCATGCCCTCCCGCAGGCGCGGCCCGCTGCCGGGCTGCCCGAAATTGGGCACCTGGGGATCCTCGTGAAGACTTCTGCCTATACCGTGTCCCACGTAGTCCCTGACGACGTTGAAGTTCTCACTCTCGGCACAGTTCTGGATGGCCCACGAAATGTCGTGCAGCCGTCCTCCGACCCTGGCCTGCTCGATGCCCCGTTCCAGTGCTTCCCGGGCAGTATCGAGGAGCCGGGCTGCCGTGGGAGACACCTTCCCCACGGGGAAGGTCCTGGCTGAATCGCCGTAGTATCCTTCCAGCAGCCCCCCCACATCGATGCTGATGATGTCACCCTCCTCGAGAGTCTCGTCGGAGGGAATGCCGTGGACCACGACCTCGTTCCGTGAGGCGCAGACCGTGGCCGGATAGCCCCGGTACCCCTTGAACCCGGGCTCCACGCCGCGGGAGCGCAGGGAGTCCTCGGCGAACTCGTCGATCTCCTTCGTCCGCACGCCGGGTTTCATAAGATGCTCCATGCCCTCAAGAGTCTCCCCGATGACGCGGCTCACCCGCCGCATTTTTTCCAGCTCTTCCCGTGTCTTCAGAATTATCATCCCCGGTGAAACTCATCTTTTCAGTCCGCAGTCCGCCCAAAGGTCCTAGGCCGTCCCGATGGCCCCCAGGATTCTCCCCTGGATCTCCTGGATCTCGCCGAGCCCGTCGACTTCCTTCAGGGTGCCTTTGCCGCGGTAATAGTCGATAAGAGGCTGGGTCTGCTCCCCATAGACGGAGAGCCGCTCCCGGATTGCCGTCTCCTGGTCGTCGTCACGCTGGTACAGCTCGCCGCCGCACTCATCGCAGACACCCTCGGCCTTGGGAGGCTTGAACATGACGTGAAAACCAAAACCGCAGGACCGGCAAGTCCGCCGTCCCGTCAGGCGACGGACAAGCTCTTCCTCGTCGGCCTGCAGGCTCACGACGGCGTCGATGCCGCTTCCCAGTTCGGAGAGCATCGTGTCCAGCGCCTCGGCCTGGGCGATGGTCCGGGGGAAGCCGTCCAGGATATAACCCTTGCTGCAGTCCTCGTCCTGGATCCTGTCCCGGATGATCCCGATGACCACCGAGTCGGGGACCAGGCCCCCGCTGTCCATGAAGCTCTTGGCTTCCAGGCCCATGGGCGTGCCGTCCTTGACGGCCGCCCTGAGGATGTCGCCCGTTGAGATCTGCGGAATCGCCAGCTTCTCCAGGAGCATTTTGGCCTGCGTGCCCTTGCCGGCTCCCGGCGGTCCAAGAAGTATCATTCGCATGGTGAGCTCACCTCCTACTTTTTCAGAAAACCCTTGTAATGCCGCGTCAACAGATGCGACTCGATCTGCGTCACCGTATCCTTCGCCACCACCACTGAAATCAGCAGCGCCGTCCCCCCGAAGTAGAACGGAACGTTGAGCTGGCTGATGAGAATATCGGGCAGCACGCAGATCGCGGAAACATAGACCGCCCCGCCGAGGGTGATGCGGGTGAGAACGCGGTCGATATACGCCGCGGTCTTCTTGCCCGGCCGGATGCCGGGGATGAAGCCGCCGTACTTCTTCAGGTTGTCCGCCAGATCGTCGGGGTTGAAAACCACCGCCGTGTAGAAGTAGCAGAAGAACACGATCAGGAAGACGAAGATGCTCTCGTAAAGGATCCTTCCCGGCTGGAGAAGGTTCGAAACGGTCTGCATGACGGGAACGTTTATAAACTGCGCCACCGTGGCGGGGAACATGATGATGGAGGAGGCAAAAATCGGCGGGATGACACCCGAGGTGTTGATCTTGAGCGGGATGTAGGTGCTCTGCCCCCCGTACATCTTCCGCCCCACCACGCGGCGGGCGTACTGCACGGGTATCTTGCGCTGCCCGGTCTCGGCAAAAACGATCACCGCCACGACGGCCACGGTCATAACCACGAGAAAAAGGAGGAGAAAAAGGGGCATTTCGCCGCTTCGCCACAGGGTTACGGTCTTCACCATCGCCTCGGGCATGCGCACGACGATGCCGGCGAAAATGATGAGGGATATTCCATTGCCTATTCCCCGCTCGCTGATCTGCTCCCCCAGCCACATGATAAAGGCCGTTCCGCTGGTGAGAGTGATGATCGTGAGGAGGCGAAAGGCGAGGCCCGGGAGGGGAACGATGGCGGCGCCGTTGGGAGCCGTCATGCTCTCCAGGCCGATGGATATACCCGTAGCCTGGACGATGGCGATGACGATCGTGCCGTAGCGGGTGTACTGGGTGAGCTTCTTTCTTCCCGCCTCGCCTTCCTTCGCCAGGCGGGCGAGGTGGGGGATCACCACCTTGAGGAGCTCGAGAATGATGGCGGCGTTGATGTAGGGCATGATGCCGAGAGCGAAGATTGTCAGCCGCCGGAGGGCACCCCCTGAAAACATATCGAAAAAGCCCAGCATCGTCCCGCGGGCGGCGTCGAAAAAGGACCCCAGGGCCTGCAGATCGATGCCGGGAGTGGGGATGTGGGCGCCCACACGGTAGACGACCAGCATCAGGAACGTGAAGACGATCCTTTTGCGGAGCTCCGGGATGTTGTATATATTCCTGACTATTTCCATTGTGCTTCCGGTCCCCTACCGGCCCTTGCCGATCAGCTCGATCCGTCCTCCCGCATCCTCGATCTTCTTTCTCGCGGTCGCGCTCACGGCGTGAACCCTGACGGTGAGAGGGTGGGCGATGTCTCCCTTTCCGAGGATCTTGACGGGGGCATCGGGCTTGCGGATCATTCTTCTGCCCCGCAGCCCCTCGAGATCGACTTCGGCGCCCGCTTCGAAAACACCGAGACGGCTCACGTTGACCACCTGGTACTCGACACGGAATATGTTGTGGAAGCCCCTCTTGGGGAGCCTCCTCGCCAGGGGCATCTGCCCCCCTTCAAAACCGGGGCGAACACCCCCGCCGGAGCGGGACGACTGGCCCTTCTGACCGCGGCAGCTCGTCTTGCCGTGACCCGACCCTGTTCCCCTGCCGACCCTCTTGGGCGATTTCTTCGTGCCCTTCGGGGGCCGCAGCTGGTGCAGTTTCATTTCTCCCTGTTCCATCATCCTGCCTGCCTTCAGTCTCTGCCTCGGCCTCTACTGGGCGAGGATCTCCTCGGGTTTCTTGCCTCTCACGCGGGCCACGTCTTCCACGCTGCGAATGCTCTGCAGGCCCTGGAAAGTCGCCTTCAGGACGTTGTTGGGGTTCTTCGTGCCGATGCACTTGGTGAGAATGTCCGAGACGCCCAGAGCCTCCATGACGGCACGCACCGGACCGCCGGCGATGACGCCCGTTCCCTGGGACGCCGGCTTGAGCATGACCCTCCCCGCGCCGAAGTGGCCGAGAACCTGGTGGGGAATAGTCGTCCTTTTCAGAGGGATGGCGACCAGGGACTTCTTCGCCTTCTCCATGCCCTTTCTGATGGCGGAGGGAACCTCGTTGGCCTTGCCCATCCCCCAGCCGACACGCCCTTTTCCGTCACCGACGACCACAAGGGCGGTGAAGCTGAATCTCCGGCCGCCCTTCACAACCTTGGCCACCCGGTTGATGTTCACCACCTTTTCGAGGAACTCTTTCTCTTCCGCTCGTCTCGGCTGTGACGACTCTCTTCTCTGTCTCGGTTGCAAAGGCTCTCTTATCCCCCTTGTTGTCCCCGCCCCTGTCTCGGACGTCCTGGTTTTAGAACTTCAGGCCCTTCTCGCGGGCCACCTCGGCCAGGGCCTTCACTCTGCCGTGGTAGAGGTATCCGCCACGGTCGAAGACGACCTGTCCAATATCCCTGGCCATGGCTTTCTCCGCGATCATGGCACCGACAATCTTGGCCCCCTCGATGCCCGTGCCCTGGACTGCCTTGCCCCTGAACTCATCGCTCAGCGACGAGGCGCAGGCCAGGACCCGTCCGCTCGTATCGTCCACGATCTGGACGTATATGTGTTTATTGCTCCGGAAGACGCTCATGCGCGGCCGCTCCTGCACGCCCCTGATCTTCTTTCGGATACGGACCCTTCTTTTTTTCCGCGGGTCCCTGACAATCTTCTTCATCTTCGATCCTCCCCCGACGGCCCGGGCTAGGCGCCGGTCTTGCCCACCTTCCGGCGGATATGCTCGTCGAGGTACTTCACGCCTTTGCCCTTGTAGGGCTCGGGCTCACGAAAGCCCCTGATCTCAGCCGCCACCGAACCGACCTGCTGCTTGTCGATCCCCTTGACCACCACCTGATTCTTCTGCTCGACACTGACCTCTATCCCTTCCGGGATGGTGTATTCCACCGGGTTCGAGTACCCCAGATTCAGGGTCAGGGTCCTGCCCTGCACCTGCGCCCTGTACCCGACGCCGACGATCTCGAGAACCTTCTGAAAACCCTCGGTGACTCCCAGCACCATGTTGTTCGACAGGGCCCGCGCCAGCCCGAAGGCGGCGTTGCCTCCCTTTTCGTTTCCAACGTGGGCGAATGTCAGCTCGTTGCCCTTGACCTCGGCCTTGATAGCGGCGGGGATCGGGCCCCGCAGCGTTCCCTTGGGACCCTTGACCTCGAGCCAGTCGTCCCCGATCTTCACATCGACCCCTGAGGGGATCGGTATAGGCTTTTTCCCTACTCGCGACATGGCATATTCCTCGTTACCAGACCGTGCAGATCACTTCCCCGCCGACCCCTTCACGGCGGGCCTGCCTGTCCGTCATCACCCCTTTGGGAGTGGAAATAATGGCGACCCCCATGCCGCTCATGACCCGGGGGATCTCGTCTTTTCCCACGTACACTCTCCCTGAGGGCTTGCTTATCTTCTTGATGGTCTTGATGACCCTCTCGTCCTTGTCGGCGTACTTCAGGGAGATCTTGATCACCGCCCGTTCCTTGTCCTTCAGAACGCGGAAATCATTGATGTATCCCTCTTCCTTGAGAACCCTGACTATCTCCACTTTGAACCGGGAAGACGGCACCTCAAGCTTGTCCGAGCCGTTCTGGTTGGCATTGCGGATGCGGGTCAGCAGATCCGCTATCGGGTCAGTCATCGTCATGCTTACTTCCTCCTCCCGGCCTCTACCAGCTGGCCTTGACCACGCCGGGGATATCGCCCCTGAGGGCCAGCATACGGAAACAGATCCGGCACATCTGAAACTTCCTCAGAAAGCCCCTCGGCCTGCCGCAGAGAGGGCAGCGGTTGTATCCCCGCACCGGAAATGCCGGTTTCCTGTTCGCCTTGTTTATCAAAGATTTCTTTGCCACAACTTCCTCCTCGAACGGTCTCTCTCAGTCCCTGAAGGGAAACCCCATGCCGCCCAGCAGCGCCTGCCCTTCCTCGTCGGTCCGGGCGGTGGTGACGATCGTAACCGTCAGGCCCTTGACCCGCTCCACCTTGTCGTAATCGACCTCGGGGAAGATGATCTGCTCTTCCAGGCCGAGGTTGAAGTTCCCACGCCCGTCGAAACCCTTGGACGATACGCCCCGGAAGTCCCGGACCCTGGGGAGGGTAAGGCTCACCAGCCTGTCGTAGAACTCATACATCCTGTTTCCGCGAATCGTCACCTTGCAGCCAATGGGCATGCCTTCGCGGAGCTTGAAGGCCGCCACGGAGCGTTTGGCGCGGGTCACCACCGGCTTCTGTCCGGTGATCGTCGCCAGCTCGGCCACGTAGGAGTCCATCAGCTTGGCCTCCTGGGCCGCGTCCCCGGCGCCGCGATTGATGACGATCTTCTCCAGTCGAGGCACTTCCATGATGTTGCCGTACCCGAACTGCTTTTTCAGCGCCGGGACGACTTCCTCCCGGTACTTCACTTTCATCCTTGCTTGTTCAGCGGCCATTCCTCTCGATTCTCCCGTATCTTCCCCGCGCAGTCAGGGCGCTTCCCGTCTCTAGGTCAGTTCCCCGCACCGGGCACAGGCCCTGCTCCCGGTGCCGTCGGCGCCTCGGAGGTTCCTGACCCTGACGGCCTTGTTGCACTTCTTGCAGAAAAGCATCACGTTGGAGGCGTGTATCGAACCTTCCTTCTCCACGATTCCCCCCTGCCGGCTCTTCTGGGAAGGCTTGGTGTGTCTCTTGACGAAGTTGACCTTTTCGACAATGACCCTTCCCTGGGCGGGAAGGACCTTGAGAATCCTGCCCCTCTTGCCCTTCTCGCGGCCCGCGATGACCTCCACGGTGTCCTTCACTCTGTAATTCATACCCACACCTCCGTCTCCTCGCCCCTAGAGGACCTCCGGCGCGAGGGAAACGATTTTCATGAATCCCCGGGCGCGGAGTTCGCGGGCGACAGGGCCGAAAATACGGCTCCCCTGCGGCTCTCCCTGGGCATTGATGACAACGGCGGCGTTCCGGTCGAAACGGATGTATGACCCGTCCGAGCGGCGAGTGCTCTTTACCACCCGGACCACGACCGCCTTGAGGACATCGCCCTTCTTGATCGCGCCCCCCGGAGCGGACTCCTTGACGGCCACGACGATGATATCGCCCAGGCCGGCGTAGCGCCTTTTGGATCCCCCGAGAACCTTGATGCACTGCACCTTCCTGGCGCCGGAGTTGTCGGCCACATCCAGCATGGATTGCATCTGAATCATGAT
>JAUWCW010000184.1 GCA_030609125.1 Candidatus Rokuibacteriota bacterium | reverse complement strand
AGGAATAGAGACCGCCCGCGGGAAGGGGCCCGTCTTTCTCCCCTCCCCTCTTTTTCGCCACCAGGTACCAGGTCCCGGCGGGCAGCTCCACCGAGTAGTTTCCATCCGCGTCGGTGGGAGCCGAGGCGGCCAGCGGGCGGTACGAAACCAGGTCGTCGAAGCGGCGGTAGGCATGCACCCGCGCCCCCGCCACCCCCTCGGCGTGGCGGGTCACGCGCCCCCTGAGCAGAGCGGGCTTCTCCTCCCTGCCCGGCTCATCCGCTGCCGTCGCAGAGGGCAGCGCCGAGAGCGCAAGGAGCGCGAAGGCGCTCATGACGAGGCGCCGCCGCGAGGCCCCGGCTGCCGCCGTCACCACACCGCCTCCATCCGGATCGTGAGACCCTCTGCCCTGCTTCCCTTTTCGATCTCGACGGACGAATCGGGGGAGCCCGAGAGCCTCCCCGCCATCTCCCCGGGCTGCCGGGGCCCTCCGATGGTGCTTCGCGCCCCGAGATAGTACCGCCCGCCCGCCGAAAGATCGAAGCTGAACGATCCGTCCCCGGCACTTCTGGCCACTTTGTCCGGTCTTCCTATCATGCCCTGGTCCCTGTATACGAATACGTACTGTCCCGGGAGCGGTTTCCCCTCCGGGCCGATGACCGTTCCCGCGATACGCGTCGGCGACCCTCCCCCGGCGCGCCGCGCCTCCTCCGCGACCAGCCTCTCCCGGTCCACCTCGTGCAGGACGAGATCGCCCGTGTCGGTGTACTCCCCCTCCCTGACCGTGACCGGGTTGCCGTCGTAGTCCACGCTGAAATCTCCCTGGCGAAGAAAACCCGCCGCGCCGCCTTCCCGCCTCTTTCTCGCCGCCACCTGGTATTTCCCCGGCGCCAGAGCGGCCTCGAAGAGCCCGTCGGGACCGGTGTAGATCATGGCCGCGTACCCGGGGCCCATCAGTCTCGCCGCCTTCCCGTCGTAGATCATGACCGTCGTGTCCGCGGCGGGCCCTCCGGCGATCACGACCCGGCCGCTGATGCCGGTTTCCGCCGGTATCGGCTCCGCGCTCTCACGCCCGACTTCCACCAGCCCCAGGTCGGGCAGCACGGTCCGCTCCCCGGATCTGACGGTCACCGGGTTCCGCGGGTACTCGGTCACTTTCGGGGGGCCGAAGGCGGGGGCGCTCTCCCGGGCCCAGAGGTAGTATTCCCCGGGCGGAAGGGTGAGGCCGTAGCGCCCGCCGGCGCCGCTTTCGGTCATCCCGAAGGGCGTTCCGCCCGCCTGTTTCTTCTTCTCCAGGTAGACCTCGACGCTTACGCCCGCACGCCCTTCGCCGCGGAACGTCACCGCCCCCTCCAGATGACCGTCCGCCCCCCAGGCCGCGGACGTCCAGAGGACGGGCGCCAGAAGGGCCAGGACCATACCCGGAAGCAGGCGCACCGCCTTCTTTCCCGTCACTGCAGTTCCTCCGCCACCACCGCCGCCACCAGATACGCCGCGGGACCGACAAGCATGGTGGTGGTATAGCCGAAGTTTATCGCCAGCACCAGGGTCAGGATGGACCCGAGAACGGAGAGGGCGCCGTTGAGGCTCCACACCCAGGGGATGAGCCGGTCCGACCTGCCCCGCAGAAGGGCGATGCCGAGGGGAAAGGGCTGCCCCATGAGATAGCCCATGGGCGCCACCACCAGGACCGTCACGAGAAGGCGTCCCCCCAGGCCCAGGGGGAGGGCCGTCTCGATGATCGCCGGGAGGGCCACGGTCATGATCAGCAGCAGGCCGACGAGGACGGCGCACTTCTTTCTCAGGGCAGTGCCGTCCCCTGCCGCGGCGCGGGACCGGTAGCTTCCCAGCCCCCCCGCCAGGAGGAAGGCAGAGAGGATAACCGCCACCGAGTAGACGGGCTTTACCAGAAGGAGGATGAATCTCTTGAGCAGGGCGATCTCGACGACGATAAACCCGAGGCCGAGGGAGGCGAAAAAGAGCAGGGCCGGCCAGGCGCGGGACCACTCGATATCGCCCGCCCGTCCCCGCAGAAGCAGAGGAAAGAGAAAGAAGAGCAGGAGCAGCACGGCGATGACGGCGAGAAGGTTGCGGATAAGGATCAGGGCCCGGTCGTCGAAGTCGGGGCCCGCAAAACCCGTGAGGGAGCGGAAGAAGTCGCCGGGGCGGACGAGGTAGTAGAAGAAGGGACGGTCGTCGGTGACGGGAGAGACGTCGTACTCGAGCCCCGCGTAGAAGGCGTCGACGTCTTGCGCCCGGAGGAGGCGCTCGAAGGGGTTGCTCCCCTGACGGGCCGGGGAGTAGAGGACGGTGAAGCCCTGCCGCCGGCATCGCGTCTCCAGGTCGTCGACCTCGCCGATGGTGAAGGGCTCGCGCTTGACGAGCAGCGTGGCCATCCCCCGCTCGGAGGCGATGAAGATGTGCCCCCCGGGGTACTCGGCCCCGCTCTCCGCCAGGGCCTGCCGGGCCGTGGCGACCATTCTCAGGATGCGCTTTTCGAAGAGAAAGCGCGAAAAGGCCAGCAGGCCGTCCGGCTTGAGCCGGGCGAGATAGTCGCGGAAGGCCTCCACCGTGTAGAGGTGGTCCTCCGTGAGCGTGAATGCCCCCGCCGACGGCGCCAGCCTGCCGTAGACCACGGAGGCCTGGATGACGTCGTAGCTGGAGGTGTCGCGGCGCAGGAAGGTCCGCCCCTCGTCGATTATCCCTTCCACTCCCGGCAGGGAGTAGGGTCTCCCCGAGAAGTCGGCAAACTCCTCCTCCACGGCGCGGACCATGAGCGGGTTGATCTCCACGGCCCTCACCGTACGGCTCCCCATGGACCTGGCGACGTGGATCTCCTTGCCTCCGCCGGGGCCGATGATGAGCGCCTCCGCCTCTTTTCGGATCGCATAGGGAAGAGCGAAAAGGGTCGCGCGCGCCCACGAAAGATCGTCCCCGGGGAGGTAGCGCGCGATGGAGCTGTAGCCCGTGTCGTCCACGACCATGCCGAGCTGTCGGGGAACGGTCCCGCGGAAACGGCGGCTCATCCCCCAGGAGCCCTCGGCCTGACCGCTCCTCAGGGGATAGACGGCGACGCGCGAATAGGAGTTCCACTTCGTCCAGCGGATATCCGGCTCATACCTTCCCCTGACGAAATTCAGCTTCACCAGCTCCCCCCGCGCCGTGGCCACCCCGACCCCGAGGGACAGGACGGCCAGGAAGAGCGCCGCGCTCCTGGCGAGCGCCCCGCCCCTGTTCCAGAGAAAGCAGAGGGCCGCCACGGCCGCCATCGCCGCCAGTACGCCGAGGGCGCTGAAGGGATCGAGAACCGTCAGCAGAAAGAAGGTGGCGAGACACCCCGCTCCCGCGCCGGCGAGGTCGTAGAAGTAGACCCTGGAAATGCCGGCGGAATAGTGCGCGATCGAGAGGGTGACGACGAATCCCCCCACCAGGAAGGGAAGCGCGGAGAAGAGGAAGACCACCGCCAGGGAGCCCGCCACGTTCCAGGACAGATAGCTCGAGGAAGAGGGACCGAAGGGCTCGTAGAAGGGCTGGTGAAAGGGGGCCAGAACGCGGTAGGCGAGCAGGGGGTAGCGGCTGAGGAGCGTGAAGAAGGCCCACTCGGCGAGGACGGAAAGCGAGAGCAGAAGCGCGGCGCGGCCGAGCCACTCCTCGGACCGCCGCGGTGGGAAGAGACGGGGGAAGAGAAAAACGATAAGGCCGCTGGCGCTGAGGCCGAAAAGGGCCAGGGATATGATGAGGGAAACGAAGTGATACCACATGAGAACGGAGAAGATGCGGACCAGGATCAGCTCCATCGCCAGGAGCACCATCGAGGTCAGAAAGAGACCGAGACCGAGGCGGCGGCTCCAGGAGGGTGCGGTCGGCTCCACCGTCACTTGCCTTCCCACCCCGTCTCGAACGGTCCCGGCGCGGGGGATATCTTCACCCGCCCCCGGCTTCCCGGCTCGTCGCCCTCGAAGATCCTGCTCCTGACGGCTTCCTCGCCGGCCGTCCCCCACCAGTTCCCCCGGAGGGTCATCCCGCCTTCGTAGAAGTCGCCGAGACGGAAATCCCAGCCCTCGTTGCCGTGGATGTTGTTCTTTTCGATCACCGACTCCGTGTCGGTCTCGAAGAGGAAGATGCCCGTGCCGTTGGCGGTGATGCGGTTGTGATGGATGTGGTTCGCGCAGGCCCTGAAGTTCAGCCCCTTGCTCTCGTTGTGCGAGATGATCGAGTAGCTGATCTCGAAGCGCGAGTCGCCGAGGCGCGTTCCCTCGATGTTTCGCACCAGTCGGCTCCTCGTGATCGTCCCCTCCGAGAAGTGGGCGTGGAGGGCGTGACGGGCGTACTCGATGGTGCTGAACGCGAAGACGTTCCCCCGGGAGTTGTCGAGCAGCAGCCCCGCCCAGTCGCCGGGGCGGGGCTCTTTCTCGGCGGAGGTGAGGAGCACCGGGGCCTCTTCCGTGCCGGCGGCCACGATGCGGCCCCGCACGTGCAGACCGTTGTCGCCGTTGCCGTCGCCGTCGCGGTCCTCGTAGGAGAACTCCAGCACCGTGCCGGGAGCGAGGCGCAGCGTCACACCCTCGGGCACTTCCATGAAGGAGTCGATCCTGTACCTGCCGTTCCAGGACCACTCCCTCCCCCCGTCGGATGCCGGCGGAGGCGGCGTCGAGGTGCAGCCGCCGAGCAGCAGAAGCCCCGTGGCGAGGGCTCCGGCGAGAACCGCTGTCCTCATGCCCGCACTCCCGCGCTCACTCCTGCCCCACCACCACATCGAGACCGCTCATCTCCTTTCCGTCCATGCCCACCGCAATGGAATGGTCGGGACTTCCCGTGTAATAGCCGATCGCCTCCCCCTCCACCCGGGCCTGCCCGATCTCCCTCCTGGCGCCCAGGTAGAAGGTCCCCGCCCTCTCC
>JAUWCW010000035.1 GCA_030609125.1 Candidatus Rokuibacteriota bacterium | reverse complement strand
ATTATCAGGAACATCCTTGAGGGACGGGAATAGATCCTCGCCGGTCACGCCCGCGGAATCAAAGATCCGGGACAGGCAGCACTACCCCGGGCAGCCCCCGCTTCCGGATCGCATCCCGGTCGCCGAGCTGGTCAGATAATGCAAACGGGAGAAATGTTCACCTCGCCTCGCTTCACGAATCGTTCTCAGACGAAACACTCTTCTTCATGAAGGTGATGGCCCGCAGGGGACGCACGTCCTTGGGGCAGACTTTCACGCAGTTGGCGTGATTCTCACAGGCGAAGATCCCCCCGGGGGACCGGGCCGTCTCCACTCTCTTCTCGCGGCCGCCGTCGCGGGGGTCGAAGAAGAAGCGGTAGAGCTCGACGCACGCCGCCGGGCCTATGAAATCCCGGTCCTTTTCTCTCTTCGGGCAGTCGGAAAAGCAGGCGGCGCACTTGATGCAGTCGACGCAGCGCGTGAGCTGATCGAGCTGGGCCGGCGTCATCTTGTCGTCCCAGGTGAGTTTCTCGTCGTGTCTCTCCTCCCTTCTCTCGAGGAAGGGGCGCACCCTGTTGTAGGCATCCCAGAAGGGGGAGAAGTCGCATACCAGGTCCTTGACGACCGCCATGTTCGCCAGGGGGTCGACGACAACGACGCCCTCTTCGGCCAGCGGGGCCACCTGGGTCCGACATGCCAGGGCGGCCTCCCCGTTGATGCGCACCCCGCAGGAGCCGCAGATGGCGCCCCGGCAGCTGTAGCGGTAGGCGAAGGTCGGGTCGATCTGTTCCTGGATCCGGTGAAACGCGTCGAGCACCACCTCGCCGGGGGCGACTTCCAGCTCGAAGATCTGCCTCGACTCGCCTCGGCGGCCCGGCTTTTTTCTGAATATGTCGAAGCGCGCCTTCACGATCAGTACCTGATATCGTCCAGGGGCTCGGTGTCCACGATGGTGACGTCCCTGTATGACAGGCCCATCCGCCCCGAGGGGTTCATGTTCACAATGGAGTGCTTCAGGAAGTTCTGGTTGTCGATCAGCGGGAAATCGAGCCGGTAGTGCCCTCCCCTCGACTCGGTCCGCGTCAGCGCGGCGGTGGCGCAGGCGTGGGCCACGTCGAGCATCGACCGCAGCTCCAGGGTGTGAAGCAGGTGCGAGTTGAAGACCAGGCCCGCCTCGGGGACACGGACGAACCGGAAGCGGTCGACGAGCTGCCTGATGTGGTCCAGACCGGCCTTCATGCTCTCCCCGGTCCGGAAAAGGCCGAAGCTCCCGACCATGACCTTTTCCATTTCTCGGCGCAGGTCCGGGACGTTCTCCGTCCCTTCGTCGCCGAAAAGACTGGCGAACTGCGAAAGGGCGTCGTGAAGGAGCGTGTTCTCATGCGTCCTGTCCGGTTCGGGTTGCGAGGAGATGAACTCGGGGATAACCTCCCCGGAGCGCACCCCGAAGACCACCGTTTCCAGGAGGGAGTTCCCTCCCAGCCGATTGGCGCCGTGAACGGAAACACAGCTGCCCTCGCCGGCGGCGAAGAGACCGTTGACCGCCGTGGAGCAGTTGATGTCCACGTCGATCCCCCCCATGGTGTAGTGGACGGTGGGACGGACCGGGATCGGATCCAGAACGGGATCGACGCCGGCGAAGTGCATGGCGATCTGACGGATCTGGGAGAGCCTGGACGTGATCTTCTCTTCCCCGAGGTGGCGGAGGTCGAGCCGGACGCAGCCGTCCCCGTAATCTCGCCCCTCGTTGATCTCCTGCTGGATCGAGCGCGCCACCAGGTCCCGGGGAGCCAGTTCCATGAACTCCGGGGCGTAGCGCTTCATGAAACGCTCCCCGGCGGCGTTGACCAGGTACCCCCCCTCGCCGCGGGCCCCCTCGGTTATCAGGATGCCGTTCGGCAGACCCGTGGGATGGATCTGGAAGAACTCGATGTCCTTCAGGGGCACTCCCGCCCTGAGGCAGAGGGACATCCCGTCCCCGGTGTTGATGAGGGCGTTGGAGGACTGACCGTAGACCCGGCCCGCTCCGCCGGTAGCGACCAGGCCCGCCCGGGAGGCGAAGTACCCGATCCTCCCCGTGACGTTGTGAAAGGCGAGAAAGCCGAGGAGGCAGTCACTCTCGGTGATGAGCGAAAAGACGTACCACTCGTCGAAGAACCGGACGCCCTTCTTCACGCACTGCTCGTAGAGGGCGTTCAGCAGGGCGTGTCCGGTCTTGTCGGCGACGTAGCAGGTGCGGTTGCGCCGCTGCCCTCCGAAGGGGCGCTGGGCGAAGGCGCCGTCCGGGTCGCGGCTGAAGTTCGCTCCCCAGCGGTCGAGGGAGTAGATGGCATCGGGGGCGTTCCAGGTGAGGATCTGAACGGCGTCCTGGTCCCCGAGAAAGCCTCCTCCCTTCAGGGTGTCGTAGTAGTGGTCCTCCCATTTGTCCTCCAGGGCCACGGCGGCGTTGATGCCTCCCTGGGCCGCGCCGGAGTGGGAGCGCAGCGGATGGACCTTGCTCAGCACGATCACGCTGACGCCGGGATGCTTCTCGGCCAGCGACATGGCCGCCGACAGCCCCGTCAGCCCCGCGCCCATGATGACCACGTCGGCTTCGAAGCGGTCCGCTATGTCCATGCCTTACTCCATCGGCCCGGTCTGTCCGGCGGGATCGAGGAGCCTCTTCAGTTCATCCTCCCGGAGAACATTCTTCTCCATCGCGACCTCAAGAACGGTCCTGCCCCTCCGGTGGGCCTCCTTGGCAATCTCGGCGGCCATGTCGTACCCGATGACCGGGGCGAGGGCGGTGGCGAGGGAGAGGGACCGCTCGTTCAGGGACTCAATGCGCTCCCGGTCCGCCCTGAGACCCTCCAGAAGCTTCACCGTGAACATGTCGGCGCCGCGGGCCAGCAGGTCTATCTGCTGCAGAAGGTTCCTGCCGATGAGGGGGAGCATGGTGTTGAGCTGAAAGTTGCCGTAGAGCCCCCCGATGGAAACGGCCGTGTCGTTGCCGATGACCTGGGCGCAGGCCATGATGAGCGATTCGGCGATGACGGGGTTCACCTTGCCGGGCATGATGGAGGAGCCGGGCTGCACCGCCGGGATCTCGAGCTCTCCCAACCCCAGCCTCGGTCCCGAGCCGAGCCAGCGGATGTCGTTGGCGATCTTCATGAGAGCAACCGCCGCGGTCTTGAGGCTGCCGCTCATCTGCACCGCCGCGTCCTGGGCGGCCTGGGCCTCGAAGTGGTTCGGCGCCTCCCTGAAACCGATGCCCGTCGCCGAGCTGATCGCGGCGGCGACACGGCGGCCGAACTCGGGGTGGGTGTTGATCCCCGTTCCCACCGCGGTTCCCCCGACGGCAAGCTCTTCCAGGTGCCCGCAGGCCTGCCGGATATGGTCTGCCGCGTGCTCCACCTGCGAAGCAAAACCCGAAAACTCCTGGCCCAGGCGCATGGGCGTGGCATCCTGAAGGTGGGTGCGGCCGGTCTTGACGATGGGAGCGAACTCCCGGGCCTTCTCCCGGAGGCAGTCGTGCATCCTCCGCAGGGCAGGGAGCAGCTCCTTTTCGACCTGGACGCGGGCGGCGACGTGAAGGGCGGTGGGAAAGACGTCATTGCTCGACTGTCCCCTGTTGACATGGTCGTTGGGGTGAACCGCCCTGGAGCCCACCTCGCCGCCCATGAGCTGGATGGCGCGGTTGGCTATGACCTCGTTGGCGTTCATGTTGCTCGAGGTCCCCGACCCCGTCTGGAAGACATCCACGGGAAAGTGTTCGTCCAGCGTCCCCTCGGCGACCTCCCGGGAGGCCCGCACGACGGCGGCGGCCGTCTCCGCGTCGAGAAGGCCCAGGTCCCTGTTGACCTCGGCGGCGGCGGCCTTGACGAGCCCGAGGGCGCCGATCACAGCCCTCCCGATCCCCTCGCCGCTGACGGTGAAGTTGCCCACCGCCCTGGCGGTCTGGGCGCCGTAGAGCGCCCCCGCCGGCACCTCCATCTCGCCCATGGAGTCCTTTTCCCTGCGCGTGGTCACGTCCCCGCCCCTTTCTTTTCCCTGACCAGGTTCACGGCCCCTCCGGCGAGGAGCAGCCGCCGCTGCCGGGGGGACGCCTCGAGCCGGACCGTAATCGTCCTTCCGCCGAGCTCGACGGGGATCTCGCCGTCGCCCCTCTCTATGCGGGCGCGAACATCGGGAAAGACCGCCGCCTGGCCCGCTTCGATCCTGTCGTAGTCGGCGGGGTCGCTGAAGGTGAAGGGGAGGATACCGAAATTGAAGAGGTTCGCCTTGTGGATGCGGGCGTAGCTCTTGACGATCTTCGCCCGGACGCCGAGGTGTCGCGGCGCCAGGGCGGCGTGCTCCCGGCTGGATCCCTGACCGTAGTTTTCCCCTCCGACGACGATCACCGACCCTTTCTCTCTCGCCTTCGCGGAGAACTCCGGATCGACCTGATAGTAGACGTATTCGCTGATGGCCTCGATGTTGGAGCGCAGGGGAAGCACCGTGTTGCCCGCCGGCATGATGTGGTCGGTGGTGATGTTGTCCCCCACCTTCAGCAGCACCTCCGCTTCGAGCTCCGCCGGCAGGGGCTCCAACTCCGGAAAGGGCCTGATGTTCGGTCCCCTGACGATCTCGGCCTCCCTGCCGTCTTCGTCGGGAAAGATGATGGACGAGGTGTCGACGATGTACTCCTCCGGTTCCTCCACCTTGGGGTAGGGCATTTCCCTTTCCAGGTCCCGCGGGTCGGTGATGACTCCCCTCAGGACAGCCGCCGCGGCGGTCTCCGAGGAGCAGAGGTAGACCCTGTCATCCACGGTCCCCGATCGGCCGGGAAAATTCCGGGGGAAGGTGCGGAGGCTGACCTGTCCCGTGCCGGGGGCCTGGCCCATCCCTATGCAGCCCAGGCATCCCGACTGGTGGATGTTCGCCCCCGCCTTCAGAAGTGCCAGGACGCCGCCCCGGGCCTCCACGTTCTCCAGAACCTCACGGCTCGCGGGGTTGATGTGAAAGGCCGTGTCGGGGTGGGCGATCCGTCCCTCGAGGATCTTCGCCACCACCATCAGGTCCCTGAACGAGCCGTTGGCGCTGCTGCCGACGATCACCTGGTCCACCTTCGTCCCCTCCACCTCCCTCACGGGAACCACGTTGCCCGGCGACGACGGACAGGCGATGAGGGGCCCCACGGCGGCGAGGTCGATCTCGTCCACTTCGTCGTATCCGGCGTCCGGATCGGCGCTCAACTCCACCCAGTCGCCCTCCCTGCCCTCGGCCTTCAGGTAGGCCTGTGTCTGCCCGTCGGAGGGGAAGATGGAGGATGTGGCCCCCAGCTCGGCTCCCATGTTTCCTATGTCCTTGCGGTCCCCGGCGGTAAGGTTCTTCACCCCCGGCCCGAAGTACTCAATGACCATGCCCACGCACCCCTTGACGTCGCGGCGGCGCAGGAGCTCGAAAATGACGTCCCGCGCCGTGACCCAGTCCGGCAGCGACCCGGTGAGCTTCACCCCCAGCACTCGCGGACACGGAACGCGGTAGGGCTCTCCGGCCATCGCCAGCGCGATGTCGAGGCCGCCCGCTCCCATGGCCAGCATGGAGAGACCGGCGGCGCTGGAGGTGTGGCTGTCCGCCCCGAGCAGGGTCTTGCCGGGAACGCCGAAGCGCTCCATGTGGACGTGGTGGGAAATGCCGTTGCCAGGGCGGCTGAAGTGGATCCCGAAGCGCCGGCAGGCGCTCTGCAGATAGCGGTGATCGTCGGCGTTCCTGAAATCCGTCTGCAGCAGATTGTGGTCGACGTACTGGGCCGCCAGCTCCACCCTGACCCGGTCCACCCCGAGAGCCTCGAATTCGAGCATGGCCATGGTGCCCGTGGCGTCCTGCAGAAGGGTCTGGTCTATCCTGACGGCGATCTCTTCGCCGGGTGCCGGCTCCCCCTGCACCAGGTGCTCCTTCAGAATCTTCTGCGTCAGGTTCATTCCCATGGCTTTTCCTCTTCCGGGCAAGTCTACGCCCTGTAAATCACCCCCATGCTGAAATCGTCGTCCAGAACATGGCCGATCGCCGCCTTCCGGTCCCCCCGGTCGAGGTCCCGCGGAACGGGATGGATCCGGCGGTTCAGGTTGGCCCAGGTCTTGAACTCCTTGTCGAAGGTGACGCAGGAGGAGTAGACGTGAAAGAAAGAGAACCCCTCGTGCCCTATTCCCTCGACGAGGGCTGCGGTGATTCCCTCCGGGTCGCCGGCGAAGAGCCGGGCCACGAAGGTCGCCCCGTAGGAGAGCACCATCAGGGTCGGGTTGAGGGGGGCCTCGGTGGTACCCGCGGGAGAGGTCTTGGTCCTGAACCCGGTGGGAGAACTTGGAGACGGCTGCCCCTTGGTGAGGCCGTAGATCGAATTGTCGAACAGGATGTAGTTGACGTTCACATCTCTGCGGCAGATGTGCGGCAGGTGCCCGCCGCCGATGGCGAGCCCGTCGCCGTCGCCCCCGACGGCGAAGACCGTCAGTTTCGGGTTCGCCAGCTTGACCCCCGTCGATACCGGCAGGGCCCTGCCGTGGACCGTGTGCAGGCCGTAGGTGTCGGCGAAAAAGGGGTAGCGGCCGGCGCAGCCTATCCCCGAGACTGTGACCACCTCGTGGTGAGGAAGTCCCAGCCGCCGGATCGCGTCGTTGATTCCCTGGTGGATGCCGTAGTACCCGCAGCCCGGGCACCAGATGGGAAGGTTCCCGGAGCGGACGGAGAAGCGCCCTGACGCTCCCGCCCCGGCGACCTTTTCCGCGAGAATCCGTCCCGGCGTTTTCATCCTCCCAACTCCCTTATCTTTTCGTAGATCTCCCTCGGCGACAGGGGGACTCCCGTGACCCTGTTCAGCCGGATCACCTCTTCGCTGTTGAGATGCCCCACCAGGTTGGCCAGCTGACCATCCATGTTCAGCTCCGGGATGAGCACGCGGCGGCACCGCGCCATGAAAGACCGGATACGGTCGGCGTGGTAGGGGAAAAGGGTTACGATCTTCAGGGTTCCCGCCTTCATTCCCTCCGCCCTCGCTCGCAGCACCGCCTCGAGGGCGGAGCCGAAGGTGGAGCCCCAGGCCACGACGCCTACGTCGAGAGGACCGTCATCCCCGAATTCTTCCGGCGCCGGCAGATCCCGCAGGGCGCCGGCTATCTTCCGCTGCCTCTTCTCGCTCATGGACATGTGGTTCTCCGGTGTGTAGTCGGGCAGACCGGTCTCGGCGTGTTCCAGCCCGGTGGCGGAATAGGTGAACCCCTCCTGACCCGGCACGGACCGGGGGGAAATGCCCGATTCGGTGATCTCGTACCGGCGGTAGCCGCCCTTTTTCGACTCGTCGGGATAGACGTTGCCGTCGGCGATCTCCTGCTCCGCCGCCGGCGCCAGGGTCACCGTCTCGACCCGGTTGTTGAGGAAGAAATCGGTGAGGACGATGACCGGCGTCTGGTACTTCTCGGCGAGCCGGAAGCTCCCGGCGGTGTACCGGTAGCACTCGCAGACGTCCGTCGGGGCGAGGACGATGCGGGCCGAATCTCCGGGGCCGCCGAAGACCGCCGCCTGCAGGTCCGACTGCTCGGTCTTGGTCGGCAGTCCCGTCGAGGGCCCGCCCCGCTGGGCGTTGACGATGACCGCCGGGATCTCGGCCATGACGCCGTGGGTGATCAGTTCCGTCATGAGAGCGAAACCCGGTCCGGAGGTGGCCGTCATGGCCCTCGTGCCGGCGTAGAAGCTGCCCAGCACCGCCCCGATGGAGGAAATCTCATCCTCCATCTGCACCACCGCCCCCCCCCTTTCGGGAAGGGCCCTGGCCAGGTATTCCATGATGGGCGTCGCGGGGGTGATGGGGTAGCCGAAGTAGCGCTTCACCCCCGCATCGAGGGCTCCGCGGGAGATGGCGACACTCCCGGACAGGAGCTGCCGGTCTCCGGTCCCGGCCCCTTCCTTCGGACTGAGGAGCCCGGTGACGCGGTCCGGATGATTCTCGTGAACGTAGCGGTACCCCGCGTCGAAGCATTGGACGTTGACGTCGACCACCTTGCCGCCCTTGGACCTGAACTTGACGGTGATGACTTCCCGGAAGGCCTCCGGCGGCACCCCGAAGGCGCCGGCGAACGCCCCAAGGGCAACGATGTTCTTGCTTCTTTTCGATCCCGCCACCTGGGACGAGAGGTCGCCGAAAGGAACGCCGATGAGGCTGTTCTCGGGCTCGACGTGGGCGGCCAGGGACTGTCCCTCCGCGACAAGGGCCGGGGGGCGGCTGTCGAGAAAGACCGTCGCATCGGGCTCGAGAAAGGGGATTCTCGAACGGGACTGCTCGTCGTCAAGCGAGATCAGGACCTGGGTGCGGTCGGCCAGGGCGACCATCGATTCGTCACCGATCCGGGAGCGCGTGACGCAGCGGCCGAACCCCCTGATCTCGGCCGGGTAAGTGTCGAAAGCCATGACGGAGAGGCCGGTCTTCGCCATGGCGGCGTTCAGCAGGGCGCCGGCGGCGATGGTCCCGTCGCCGGACATGCCGCATATCTCCACGGTCAGATCTATGGCCCGCATATCCCGCCCGTCTCCTGCCGCAGCCTCACACTAGAATCCCTTCCACCAGGAGGTGTCAAGGCTGACTCCCTTCACCTCGAAGACGCTCTCCGGCTCGGCCATCTCCCTCTCCTCTCCGCAGGGGAGGTTGAGCGCCGCTGTCCTGCCTAGGGCGAGGGCGTTTTCGTACCCCACCGACACCCAGTAGTCCCGCAGTTCCGGATGATAGATCTGCGCGCAGTCGCCGGTGGCGAAGACACCGGGAAACCCGGTGTTGAGGTATTCGTCCACCAGGATCCCGCGGTCGATCCGGAGCCCGCTCCGCGCCAGAAAGCCCACGTCGGGAACGAGGCCGCAGAAGGCCCCGATCATCCCGGGCTGTACCGTCCAGTCCCCCACCTGCACCTCGTAACCGCCTCCCGCAAGGGCGGCGATGCCTTTGAGCTCGCCGTCGGAAATCACGTCCACCCCCATGCCGGAGAGTGAGTCGGCGACGGTCGCGAGCAGCTCGTCGTCGGCCCGCAGGGGCCAGAAGGCGTCCCCGTCGAGGAGAAAATGCACCTTCTTGCCGAGGTGAATGAGCGCCCTCGCCACGGAGAACGACGTGAGGTCCCCGCCCACCAGCAGCACCGAGTCAACCTGTTCGAGCCGCTCGATCCAGGCTTTCGCGTCTTCCAGCGTCTTGAGGGTGAGAACGACGTCGCCGAAAGGGGCGAGCCGCTCGGGAACGAAAGGCCTGCCGCCGACGGCGATTATCAGACCGTCGTAAGGAACGACTTCCTTGTGCCCGAGAACGACCTGCCCCCTTTCGAGATCGACGCTCACCGCTTCCTGGCTGCACCGCAGCTTGATCCTCTCGTCACGGTACGCCTCATAGGGGCAGACGAGCACCTTCTCTTCCGTGATCCTGCCGGCTATGAAATCGGGAAGCCTGTGGGGGGAGTAGCAGCTCTGCCTGGCCTTGCTGACGACCGTCACGCGGTCGCCGGGCGCCTTTTCTCTCAGGGTGCGGGCCGCCCGGTTACCCGCGGGACCGTTCCCGATGACGACGAAGTGCCTCTCAGCCATGGCCCTCACCATCCACGGGCTCCCTCTCCACCAGCTCGACCCGCGTCACCGAAATGCACTCCACCGGGCAGACACGCATGCAGGCGCCGCAGCGGATGCAGCGGGCGTTGTCGATGACGACGGCGTTGACTTCGCTCCAGTTCTTCGTTTCCACCAGGCCCGTGACCGCACCGTCCCCGTCGGTCAGCACTTCCCGGACGAGTTTGATGCAGTCCCTGGGGGCCACGTCGATGCAGTACCGGCAGTAGATGCACCGATCCATGTCTATCTCGTAGTGCAGGTAGCAGAGGTAGCACCGCTTCGACTCTTCCGCCGCCGCCTCGGCACCGAGACCCGTCTCGACCTCCCGGCCCGCCGGCTCGAATCGCTCGGAAACGGGCTTCACCGCGGGCATGACCTGCCTCGGCAGGAAGTCCCAGGTGCGGTCGCGGTCGGTGATCTCCGTCTCTTCCATGCGCACCGCCTGTTCGAAAAATCGCCTCCCCGCAAGGTCCTCGACAATCCTCCCCGCCGCCTTCCGGCCCATGGCGACGGCTTCAATCACCGTTGAGGGCCCGGTAAGAAAGTCGCCGGCGACGTAAAGGCCGGCGGCGGCGGCCCGGAGCGACTCCCGGTCCACGACCGGTCGTCCCCGGTCGTCTTTCTCCCCCGGAACCTGCAGCGGTTCCGGCCGCTGGCCGATGGCGACGATCACCGAGTCCGCGGCGAGGAGGAATTCGCTCCCCTCGATGGGAGACGCCTCCCTCATCCCGTCGGGCCCGACGTCGCCGAGCCTGGCGCGGACGAACTCTATGCCTTCAGCCTTTTCCTTCCCGGCAATCTTCCGCGAAAGAGCAAGGGACTCGATCCTCACCCCTTCGAGTTTCGCCTCTTCGATCTCGTCCCTGGCGACCGCCAGGTCTTCCTCGGTGAAGCGCGAGCAAATCCTCACGTCTTCCGCCCCCAGCCGCAGGGCGCTGCGGGCGCAGTCGAAAGCGGTGAAGCCGTCACCGACGACGAGCACGCGCTTTCCGGGGGAGGGGGGAGATCCCCGGCAGACGTCCATCATGAATTCGAGGCCCGTGAAGACCCCCGGCAGCCTCTCGCCGAGTATGTTCAGCGGCGCCGACCGATAGCAGCCGGCGGCGATAAGAACGGCGTCGTGCTCCTCGAGAAGACTCTCCGCGGAAAGTTCCGCCCCCAGCCTCGCGTTCGTCTTCAGGGTTACTCCCAGGCCAAGGATGTACTCGATCTCCTCGTCGAGAACGCTCCGGGGAAGACGAAATTCCGGGATCCCGTACCGGAGCATGCCGCCGGGTCTGTCGAGGGCCTCGAAGATGGTGACCGCAGCGCCGACTGTCGCGAGGTCGTGAGCCGCCGCGAGACCCGCGGGCCCCGATCCTACGACCGCCACCTTCTTTCCCAGAGACGGGGGAGACACCGACGGACCACGGGGCAAGCCGCCTTTGAAGTCCGAAGCGGCCCGCTTTATGTGGCAGATGTTGACCGGGAGGCCCAGCTCAGCCTCCCCGTGGCGGCAC
>JAUWCW010000254.1 GCA_030609125.1 Candidatus Rokuibacteriota bacterium | reverse complement strand
TCATGAGATGCACTCATGAGGCGATTCTGGGTAGCGCGGGAGAGGTTGTCAAGATGAAGACGGACGGGGATGTTATGAAATTTCCGGGCTAAGGACGCGGGCGCACTCTTCGAAGGAGCGCTGAATGCAGTCCTCGATAGCGAGCCCCTGGAAATAGTTACCCGTCAGGGCGAGACGCCACGGAACAGATGATAGCCCAACGTCGATCTTCGCGATGAGCTCTCCGTGCCCTCGCGCCGGAGCCGGGATGGAGAGCCGCTTCTCGACGGCGCCTTCGAGCTCCCCGGCATCCACTTTCAGGATCTCGGCCATGCGTCTCAGCTTCTCCTCCCGGGAGTGTCCGGGTTTGAAGTGAAAGGCGAAGGCCCGGCGTTCAAGATCCGGAAAGGGATCCCGCGTCACTGCCGACCAGAAGATGTCGTCCGTCGGTACGAGAAAGGCGATCTCAGGCATCCAGCACTTCTCCCGGGGGAGAACGACCCCCACGCTTTCGATATCGACGGTCTCTACCTCACCCAGGGTCGCCGCCAGGGCGGAAAAATCATCCCGGAGGAGGGAAATTGCCGCTGGCAGCGGCGCCGCCACGGAGACAACGTCCGCCTTATACTCCGATCCTCCGGAGGCCTTCACCGTGAAGCCTTCCGCGCCGGGGAGAATCCCCTCCACTTCCACGCCCCTCTTCACCGTCAAGTTCGCCGTCCCGGCGGCCTTTTCGCAGACCGACTGCAGCCCCCCTTCGAATCCAAAACTGCGGGGATACTCTTCCCGTCTCGTGCGCTTCTTGAAGAGTGACCCCGGGCCTGCCGCGGGAAATCCGTCGGCGCTCTGCGAAGGAACGGCGGCGAGAAAGGGCCTGAGAAAGCGCTCGTAGTTCCCCCTTCCGAGGAGGCCGCCGTAATACTCCGACATGGTCTTCTTCTCTTTCCCTCTGAGAATACCGAAGGGGAAGCTGAAGAGGATGCCGATCCAGCTGAATTTCAGGAGAAGCCTCGGAGGAGTGAGCCAGCTGTACTCTCCCCGGTGGAGGAGACCGAACTGTGCGCGTGCCGGTCCCCGGGGGATGAGATTGTCCGTCGCCCCGGTGGCGGCGGCTATTTCGAGAAGACCGCTGTAACTGTTGTAGGTCGTGTGCGCCCCCATCTCGAACCAGAAGCCGTCGTCGAGACGGTGGGAGTGGAGACAGCCGCCGAGACGGTCGCTCCTCTCGAGAAGAAGGACCTCCCTCCCGGATTGCGCCGCTTTCCAGGCGAAGGCCATTCCGCTGATACCTCCGCCGACGACGACAACATCACATTTTTCCATTTCTTTATCTCTCCTCCAGACGTACATGTAACCGGGGACCTTCTATCCTCCGGAAAACACAAAGTCAAACCTCCCTCCAGAGGCCTTGAACCGCCGGGACGGTCACGGCCCCTTGACAGGGGGTACCGCGGTCAGACATTGAATTTCGGAGACATCACGATGAAGTGGCTCCTCGTTTGATCAACTCCAGGATGATCGACTTCAGAGTCTCTCTCACGCCGGCTCCTTCTGGCCATGAACGTTTCCAGTATGTGGCCTAACTGAAGACAAATACGGCGAGTTTGTCTGACAGCTGTCAAGAATCCCCGAGGAACTCCTTCAGGGGATGCTCCCGGGAGACGTTGACCTCCTCCCGGATCCGGCGGGGCGTAAACTTCACCTGCTATTTCCGCCGGTACAGCGCGGTGCCGTAGGCCAGCGCCTCGACGGTCGAGACCGACTGGTTTCTGCTTCTGGATCCCTTGGAAATGGAGGTCGTCTCGAGCCTGAGGTTGACGATCGCGTCTGCCCCCGGCGCCTGCTCCTTCATCCTCAGGATGGCCTCGCGGCGGGCGCGGTCGAGGAGCGACTCGTAGGACTTTATCCGTCCTCCCACAAGGCCCCGCAGTCCGGCGAGGAGTCTCTTGAAGTAGTCCACGGAGATCACGGCGCTCCCTGTAACCAGGCGGGATTCCGCGACGCTCTCCCGGCCCTGGAATTTTCCAAAGGTGACCGCCGGCAGGGTCAGGAACTTCTTCTCCCGCTCGCGGATGGAGCGGTAGTGCCTGCGCTCCGCCCGGGAGCCGGCGAAGTAGCCGAGGGCGACGAGGCCGAAAAAGATGATGAGATCGGCAAAATCAGCCATGGCACACCCTCACTCCACACGGACCGCGGTGCCGTAGGCGAAAAGCTCCGCCGCGCCCTGTGCCACCGAGGACTTGGCGTAGCGGACGTTGACCACGGCGTTGGCCCCCAGCTGGTTCGCCTGCGCCACCATCCGGTCGGTCGCCTCCTTCCGCGCCTCCCGCAGCAGCTCGGTATACCCTTTGAGCTCCCCGCCGACGAGATTCTTCAGCGAGGCCATGATGTCCCGGCCCACGTGCTTGGCGCGGATGGTGCTGCCCTGCACCAGCCCGAAATGCTCCACGATCTTTTTCCCCGGTACGGTCTCGACATTGGTCAGGATCACGGATCTTCCTCCTTTCGGCAGATGGTTTTCCTCCCGCCGGCGGCCCGCTCAGGCGTGCGGTCTCCCGCTGCGGGCCTTGCGGGTTGAAGCTTCCTCCCGGCGTTGATAGATTAACAGGGAGGAGGGGCATTATGATCATCGGCGTTCCGAAGGAAGTCAAGGACCAGGAGTACCGCGTCGCCGTGGTCCCCGGCGGGGTTCGGGCCCTCACCGACGAGGGCCACAGGATTCTCGTCGAGGCCGGCGCGGGGGAGGGAAGCGGCATCGGCGACGGGGAGTACGCCGAGGCCGGCGCCGAGATCGTGGACAAGGAGTTTCTCTTCAAGGAAGGCGAGCTGGTCGTCAAGGTCAAGGAGCCCGTGGAGGAGGAGTATCACCTCCTTCGCCCCGGCCTGATCATCTTCACCTTTCTCCACCTTGCCTCCGACCGGGCGCGGACGTCGGCGCTCATGGACAGGGGGGTCACCGCCGTCGCGTACGAGACGATAGAGAGCGGGACCGGCGGCCTCCCCCTCCTCGCGCCCATGAGCGAAGTGGCGGGGAAGCTCTCGGTGCAGGTCGGCGCCGCGCTCCTGCAGAAGAACCGCGGAGGGCCGGGAATTCTCCTCGGCGGCGTCCCGGGGGTGCGGCACGGCCGCGTGGCCGTCCTCGGCGGGGGAACGGTCGGAACCAACGCCGCCCGGGTCGCCCTCGGCCTGGGCGCGGAGGTGTCGATCCTCGACGTGGACCTGCAGCGCCTCGGGTACCTGGACGACATCTTCCAGGGCAAGGCGGAGACCCTCATGTCCAACGGTCACAACATCGAGGAGGCGGTCCTCGGCGCGGACCTCCTGGTGGGAGCCGTCCTCGTCACCGGGGCCCGGGCCCCGGTCCTCGTCTCCGAAGAGCTGGTGAAGAGGATGCGTCCGGGCTCCGTTATCGTCGATGTAGCGGTCGACCAGGGAGGTTCGGTGGAGACCATTCGCCCCACCACCCATTCGGACCCGACCTACGTGACCGGCGGAGTCATCCACTACGGCGTGACCAATATGCCGTCCCTCGTGCCCAGGACCTCCACCTACGCCCTGACGAACAGCACCTTCCCCTACCTGGAGGCCATCGCCCGGAAAGGGCTGACAGGAGCCATGCGGGAAGATCCCTCCCTGCGGCCGGGCGTCAACGTCTTCCAGGGCAGGCTCGTCCACCCCCGGGTGGCGGAGGCACACGGCCTTCCCTGCCTCGACCTGCCCGAATAGCGGCCTTTTGGGCTGCTTAGTCTTCCTTATCAAGGTGTTGTAATCGACAACGGCTCTCTGTTATTCATTATCTATTTTATAAGAAATGTGATGGCCATCACCATATTTCTACCTGATGCGCGGTATATTTCTTTACAGATCGTCACCACACGTACCACCCATTTTCGGAAGGAGGCACC
>JAUWCW010000226.1 GCA_030609125.1 Candidatus Rokuibacteriota bacterium | reverse complement strand
CCGACGACGACCTGCCTGCCCGTGGTTCCAGTGGAGGTGTGCAGACGCACCACCTCTCTGAGGGGGATGGCGAACATTCCGTAAGGGTAGTGCTCCCGGATGTGCGATTTTGTCGTAAAGGGAAGTTTCCGGAGGTCCTCCAGCGAAGTGAGGTCTTCGGGATCGAAATTGATCGAGTCGAAGAGACCGTGATAGTAGGAAACACTGCGGTAGACCCGATTCAGCGTCGCCTGCAGCCGCTCCAGCTGGAGCTGGGCGATGTCCTCGCGGGGCATCGTTTCGTACTCAGGGTTCCAGATGTTCATGATCCCCCTCCTTCTGCAATTATAGCAACATTCACTCCCAAATCTCCGTGTACCCCTTCCCGAGGTAGGCCCGCTGGACCTCGCTGTCGCCGAGGAGATATTCCGACTTGCCCTCGAGAACGAGCTTGCCCGTTTCAATCACGTAGCCGCGGTCGGCCACCTTCAAAGCCGCCCGGGCATTCTGCTCCACCAGCAGGACCGTGTTTCCCTCCTCCCGAAGGCGGACGATGGTCTGGAAGATTCCCTTCACGATGAGCGGGGCCAGTCCCATGGACGGCTCGTCCATCATAATCAACGTGGGCCGTGCCATCAGGGCCCGTCCAATGGCGAGCATCTGCTGCTCCCCGCCCGAAAGCGTTCCCGCCAGCTGGCCTTCTCTTTCACGCAGGATAGGGAAAAGGCCGAGCACCCGCTCCAGCCCCTCTTCGACGGCGGACATCTTCTTTTTCCGGTACTGCACGTAGCCGCCCAGAATGAGGTTCTCCTTCACCGTCATGGTTGCGAAGACCTGCCTTCCCTCGGGAACGAGCGAACAGCCCATGAAGACGATCTTCTCCGGCGCCAGTTTCCCGATCTCATCCCCGTTGAAGAGGATCTGCCCCCCCCGCGCCCTGAGCTGTCCGGAGATGGTCCTGAGCAGGGTGCTCTTGCCGGCGCCGTTGGCCCCGATGATGGTCACGATTTCCCCCGGCGAGACGTGCATGGAGAGCTTGCGCAGGACCTTCAGGCTCCCGTACCCGGACTCGAGGTTCCTGATCCTAAGCATCGTCCTCCCCGCCGAGGTAGACCCGTATCACCTCGCTGTTCTTCTGAATGTTCCTCGGCGTGTCCTCGGCTATCTTGCGCCCGTAACTGAGAACGAGGATCTCGTCCGATATTCCCATGACCAGGCTCATGTCGTGCTCCACGATCAGGACGGTGATCCCCATCTGCCGAATCCTGCCAATGAGCTCGGACATTTCCGCCGTCTCTCGCATGTTGAGACCAGCGGCGGGCTCGTCCAGGAGGAGCAGCGCGGGCTCGCCCGCCATCGCCCTGGCAATCTCCACGACCCGCTGCCGGCCGTAGGCAAGACTCGTCGCCTCCTGGTCCGCCAGCTCCGCAATGCCGAGAAGATCCAGAATTTCACGACATGTATCCAGATTACTGCTCGTCTCCTTCAGGCTCCAGGGCAGATGGAGCATCCCGGCTATGAAACCCGCGCTGGTGTGAATGTGCCGTCCCATCATGACGTTCTCGAGAACACTCATGTGCGGGAAGAGCTGTATGTGCTGAAAAGTCCTGGCCATCCGCAACCGGGCGACGCGGTGCGGCGCCTGGCCTGTAGTCTTCTCCCCCCTGAAGGTGATGTCCCCCCCGTCGGGCTTGAGAAATCCGGAAAGGAGGTTGAAAAGCGTGGTCTTGCCCGCCCCGTTGGGACCGATGACGGACTTGATGCTCCCCTCCTGCACCGCGAAGCTCAGGTCCTTCACGGCGTGAAGGCCCCCGAAACGCTTGTTCAGCGAAGAGACGTCAAGGAGCGGCATCGACAGCTTCCCCCTTGCTTCTCGAGAAGACTCTTTTCAACTTTTGCGTGATGTGGCCTCCCACGATCCCCTCCGGCGCGAAGAGCATGATGAGGATAAGGATGGCGCCGAAGACCGCGTCGTCAAAACTGCCGAAGTATCCCCTCAGGGAGAGGAAGTTCAGGACTGACCCCATGACAAGCGCACCCCAGAGGTTCGCTGTTCCGCCCACGGCGACGATGGCGACATACCGCACCGATTTCATGACCGACGCTTCCGAGGGGCCGATCCCGCCGTTGTAGTGAGTGAGCAGAACTCCGGCCACGGCGGCGAAGGCGGCGCTCATGACGAAAGTCTTCAACTTGAAGCGCGCCGTGTCCACACCCATGGCCCGCGCCGCCTCCTCGGCCCCGTGTATGGACTTGAGAGCTCTTCCTACGCGGGAATCGACAAGATTGAGAAGGGACCACATCCCGGCGATGACCAGGGACCAGGCAATGTAGTAGTTGGAGACGCGGGCGGACAGGCCGCCGCTCACCTCCAGGCCCGGAAGAATGACGAAGGGCGGCACCTCCGAGAGCCCGTCGGCCTCCCCGAAAACGGCCGCGCCGAGAACTATCCTGAAGACGATGATGCCGAATCCCAGCGTCGCCATCGCCAGGTAGTGTCCCTTGAGCTTGAGGACCGGACCGGCAATGATCCAGGCAATGACCACGGCGGCGGCAACGGCGGCGAGAAAAGCCGCCCAGGGCTTGACGTGCAGAATCTCGAAGCCGTACAGATCCTGCCTGGTCACCAGCAGGTGTGCCTTGGCGAGAGCCGCTACGACGGCATTCTCCCGGTGCTGCGTGAGGTCAAAGGTCGTGAGGAAGGCCGAAATGTATCCGCCGATGGCGAAGAAACCCGCGTGACCGAGAGATATCTGTCCCGCGTATCCCATGAGGAGGCAAAGACCGATGATAACGAGGGCATAGTAGGCGGACATGGTAAGCTGGGTGAGGTAAAAGCCGGTACCGGTCCAGGCCGTCAGGAGCTGCACCGCCGCCACCGCCGCCGCCAGGCCCAACACTCCCGAGTGCTTCCGCATTCCCTCAGAACTCCTTCAGCTTGGCCGCTTCGCGACTCCCGAAGAGCCCGCTTGGCCGCACGAAGAGAACGCCCAGCATGATGGATATGGCGATGGCGTCCTTGTAGGCCGTCGGCATGACCATGATGCTGAAAGATTCGAGGACACCCAGAAGCAGGCCCGCCGCGACGGCGCCCATGCTGTTGCCGAGTCCTCCGAGAATGGCCACGGCGAAACCCTTGATGGCCAGGCCGGTTCCGCTGTCGTACTGCACGTATGTTATCGGCGATATGACGCAGCCCGCCAGTGCACCAATACCCGCGCTCAGCACAAACGAAAGGGTCACCATGTTCTTGGCGCTGATGCCGCACAGCCGTGCCGCCTCCCTGTTGGAGGCACAGGCCCTCATCTGCCGCCCGAGGAACGTGTAGTGAAAAAAGAGGTTGAGCGCGACGACCATGACCGAGCAGATCCCGAGCACCCAGAGGACCTGGGGCGACATCCTCACACCGGCCAGGGAGACGGAAGTGATTTCGTTGCCGGTGAAATACGGCAGTGCCCTCACTCCCTCGTGCCAGATGTGAAGGGCCGCTTCCCTGACAACGATGGATATGCCGATGGTGATGATGATCATGCGGAGCACCGACGGGCTCACGAGCCAGCGGATAAAGATTATCTCTATCAGTGCGCCGACGGCCATGGTGAGAATCACGGCCAGGACGATCGCCGCCGGAAGGGGAAGAAAAGCGTTGAGAGTCACCGCCGTCATGCCGCCGAGCATGACGAACTCGCCCTGCGCGAAATTGATGATGCCCGTGGTGTTGTAGATGATATTGAAGCCGATGGCGACAATGGCATAGATGATGCCGTATGTCACTCCGGCAACCAGATACAGTAGAAGAAGCTCCATATCCATAAAAGCGAACAAACAATTAGGGAGTGCCCGGAACTCACAGTCCGGGCACTCCCTTCAAGTCTTTCGCGGACTCTTTCTTCTCCGGTTACTCTCCGAGAAGAGCGAACTTGCCGTCCTTGACGGTAAGCATTACGAAAGAATCCATGCCCAGTCCGTTGTGGTCCTCGGCGGAGAAGTTGAAGATACCTCCGGTGCCGACAAAACCCTGCATGTTCTCGATGGTGTCCCGCACCTTCTCGCTGTCTACTCCGGCGGTCTCTATGGCCTTCACAAGGATCAGGAGCGCGTCGGAGGCGTGGCCTCCGAAGGTGCTGGCGTCTTCATCGTACTTGGACTCGTAATCGCTCTTGTACTTGACGAGAACCGCCTTGTGGGGGTCGCCG
>JAUWCW010000042.1 GCA_030609125.1 Candidatus Rokuibacteriota bacterium | reverse complement strand
TCTTCCGGCTTGAGCTTGACGGCGCATTCGTTGGGAGAAAACACCTGGAACCCTAGCCCGATTCCCCGCCGAGCAGGTCCGAGGCCGTCTTTCTGACCAGCGTGTCAGCGTCCTCACGGGCAACCGCCTCCAGGGCGGAGCGCACATTCTCCCTGTCAGCGAACGGCTGGAGCGCCCGCACCGCCGCCGATCGCAGACCCCAGTCCTCGTCTCCCAGGGACCGGAGGAGCTTTTCCACCGCCGCCTCCCCCTGCGCCTTCCCGAGGGCCTCGATGGAGGCCATCCGGGTTTCCCTGTCGCCGGAGTCGGCCAGCGCGAGGAAGACGTCCACCGCCCCGGGGAACTTCACCTCTCCCAGGGCCCTGATGGCGGCCAGTTTGACGGGGCCCGCGCCCTCCTGCTCCACCGTGCGAAGCAGCACCTCGCAGGCCTCCGGGCTCGCCTGGTCGGCCACGGCCTGGACGGCGCGCACCCGGACCCAGAGGTCATCGTCCCGGAGCATGGGCAGAAGGGTGGGGAGAATATCGGGGCCCCTGCTCCGCCCGACCCTCTGGATCGCCTCGCGCCTCACCGTGGCGTCCTCGTCGGTCAGCGCCAGCCGGAGCACGTCCAGCGCTTCCGGGCTGTCGACGGCGCCCAGGGCCTCCACGGCCGCCCTTCTGACCTGGCTCCGCTCGTCCTTCAGGGAGAACTTGAGCCGCTCCATGACCTTGCGCCCTCCCAGGCGGGCCACGATCCTCAGGGCGTTGGCGACCACGTCCTGGTCCCGGGATTCGAGCTGGGATTCGAGAAAGCTCAGGACGAGCCGGCGCAGTTCCTCCTCGCTCCGCCCGAGCTTTGCCAGCGCTTCCACGACGGCCTGGCGAACATCCGGGTAGGGGTCGCTCAGAAGGGAAACGAGAGGGGCCACCGCCAGCTGGTCGCCTGTTTCGCCCAGGGCCCTGGAAGCTTCTCTCCTCACGTGTCCCTCCTCGTCTTCCAGGAGGCCCACGAGGTGCGGGACCGCGCCCTTGCACGCCCTCAGCCCCAGCACCCGGGCGACGGACCTGCGAACCGTCGGCTGCTCGTCGCGCAGCCTCGGAAAGAGTCCGGGAAGATCTTCGTCGGGCAGGTCCGCCAGCACCTCGATGATCAGAGACTGCTCGTCTTCCATGGCGCCGGGGACAGCCTCCAGGAGCGGGCCCACCGCTTCCTTGCCGGCAGCGGCTCCCAGCACGATCATGGCGCCCCCTCTCAGCTCGGCATCGTCGTGGCGGAGCAGTGCGGTGAGGTAGGCGACGAGCTCCCCGGTGGCGTTGCTTCCGATGCTCTGCCGGACGGACCGGAAACTTCCGCCCTTTTCCTGCACATGCCGCCGCAGCCGCGCGGCGGCAAGGACGGCGACCTTGCGCAGTCCCCTGTCCCGGGAGAAGAGGCCTTCGAGAATGAAGGGCTCCGCCTCGGGGACACCCATGAGGCCCAGCGCTTCCAGGGACACCTTGCGCAGGTCCTGCTCCCCCGCCATCTCCAGGACCGCCGGCCCCGCCGAAGGGTCCCCGATTTCCCCGAGGGCCTTCAGACAGCTGAACCTCACCCAGAAATCTCCGGATCCGGCCCTGGCCACAAGGGCCGGCACCGCCTCCCGGTGCCTTTTCTTTCCGAGGTATTCGGCGGCGGCGGCGACGACGTTGTCTTCCCCGTCGTCCAGCGCCGTCATAAGGGGGGAGAGAACCTTGACGCTTTCGATGTTGCCGAGGATATCGACGCCGAACTTTCTGACGTCCGCGTCGTCGTCCTTCAGCAGCGCCGGAAGGAAAGGCACCGCTTCGTCACCGAGCCGGATAAGGGCCTCCATGCAGGTGTTGCGGCGGCCCGCGCTCTCCTCGTCGCGAATGCCGCCGAGCAGAATGTCCATCGTCTCCTTGCCGGGAATGGCGACAACAGTCTCCAGCGCCGCCTTCCGGACCCTCCAGCTGCGGTCGCCGAGGGCCTCCGCGAGCAGAGGCAGGGCTTCCGCCCCAAGGGGCGCCAGGGCCTGCACGGCCGAATGACGGGTCTCCTCGTTCTCGTCCTGAAGCTGACGGCGTATCTCTTCCTGCGAGGACATCACCGGCTCCCTCCTCCTCCGGACTCTCCCGGGCCTCCGAAGCGGACTCCCTGCCTGCCGACGAACTCCTCGATCGCCCGGTTGTAGAGATCATCCCCCCCTTCGAATCCCGGCTTCAGCCTGGTCTCGAAAAGACGGCGTCCTTCAGCGATCTCCTTCTGCAGGAGCTGCCGCAGGCCGCCCATTCTTATGCCTTCCTCAACCAGCTCCTGGTTGTAGAGCGCGATGTCCGCCATGATGATCCTGGCAAAGCGTTTCAGGGGCGCATTCAGGTCGTCCGCACTCTCCCGCGCAGCCTCACGGGAGCCGAACTGCTCCTCCCGGACAAGGGTCTCCTCTTCCCCGGCCGCTTTCTCCGCGCCGGTGGCGTTCCCCTTCTCCATCATGGCCTCTTCACGCACCGGAGGCGGGTAGAGGCCGGCTCCGCCGGGGGGAGCGGCGCTTTTTTCAGGGATGAGCCGCGCGATCTTTCCCGTCAAGGAGTCGCGGAGGTGATGCTTTTCAATGTAATCGTCGGCACCGTAGAGGCTGGTGGGGGAACGCTTGTACCGCGTGTGCCGGTAGACCGACGCCAGAAGAACGATCCCCAGCTTCCCGTGCGTCGGGTCCCGCCTGATCCTGTCGCAGATTTCGAAAACAGGCATGCCCGGCAGCCCCACGTCGAGAACCGCCGCCTGCGGGCTCCACTCGCCGATCTGCCTCCACGCCTCGTCACCCCCCACGACCGACCGGTACGAATATCCCCCCTTGAGCAGAACCTCCTCCACGACGGCCCTCAGATCTCCCCCGTCGGAAGCGACGAGGACGCGCGGCCCCGCCCCCGCCTGCGCGGCCCGGTACGCCGTCGGGGCATCCTGCGCGGGAAGCCCCCCGGGCGTGAGCTGAAAGACGTGCCCGCACCCCGTGCACCGCAGCCTCGTTTCCGGTGTGACGGCCGCCGTGGAGGCGATCCTGTAGTACCTCCCGCAGCTGGGGCAGCGGACGACTCTCGTCCCGGGTTTGTCCGAGCTCATCGTCCGTTCTCTTCAGGACTTGACATCCAGCACGCGGGCCAGGTTCAGCAGGATGACGAGCCGCTCCTGGAAGCGGGTCACACCCTTGATGAATTCGACCTCCACGGTGCCGATGGTAGGGGGCGGCGGTTCGATCTCCTCCACGCCGACCTCCATCACATGGGTGATGGAGTCGACGATCATGCCCGCGAATTCATCGCCGCGGTAGACGACGACGATCCGCGTGTGCTGGCCGTGCCCGGCCTCGTCCAACCCCAGCCGCCGCCGCAGGTCGAAGACGGGGACGATCACTCCCCGCAGCGTGATGATTCCCTTGAGATAGTCCGGCGTGCGCGGAACGGCGGTGATCGTCCGCAGCCGTATGATCTCCTTGATCTCGAGAATGTCGAGGGCGTACTCCTCGTCGGCCAGCATGAAGCCGAGAAGTTCCGTAAGTCCCTCGGCGGCGGACGCCTGATCCTCTTCCCGATCCAGTCCTTCCGGGTCGTTATCCTTATTGCTCTTCGCGCCTGGGGGCATCTTCAACCTCCGTCATCAACTGCCATGAGTAGCTTCTTCGATGAGCGCTCCCACGTCCAGCACGAGGATCGCCTTCTTGTCGCCGAGCTCGGTGGCGCCGGCGACGCCGGTAACACCTTCAAAAACTTCTCCCAGGGACTTGATCACGACTTCCTGCTGCCCCTGGAGCGAGTCCACGACGAGCCCGAGCCTCTTTTCCGCCAGCCCGACAACGACCACGTAGAGCTTGTCCGAGTTCGCGGCCCGGCTCCCGCCGATCCGGAAGATGTCCGCCAGCCGCAGAAGGGGAAGGGTCCTGTCGCGCAGGTGGATGACCTCTCTTTTTTCCACTGTCTTGATCTGGCCCTTGTAGATCCTGTTGCTCTCGAGGATGGAGTTGAGAGGGATGGCGAAGTGCTCGTCCCCCACTTCCACGAGCAGGGCCTGAATGATGGCCAGGGTTATCGGCAGGGTTATGGTGAGGCGGGTGCCCACGCCGAGCTCCGTCTCCACGTCGATCATACCGCCCAGCCTGGCGACGTTGGTCTTGACAACGTCAAGGCCCACCCCCCTGCCGGACATCTGGCTGGCCTTCTCCTTGGTGGAAAAAGCGGGGAGGAAGAGGAAATTCAGGACCGACTGCTCGTCCGCAGAATGGCCCTCCTCGAGGAGCCCCTTGTCGACGGCGATTTTTCGTATCTTCTCCACGTCGATCCCGCGGCCGTCGTCTTCGATCTCGATGATGATGTGGTTGCCTCTCTGCTCGGCCCTCAACTCAATGCTGCCCACTTCCGGTTTCCCGAGCTTCTTTCTCTCCGCCGGCGCCTCGAGGCCGTGGTCGAAGGAATTCCGCACCAGGTGCAGAAGAGGGTCGGCCAGGTCCTCCACCATCAGCTTGTCGAGCTCCGTTTCCTCCCCGTGGACGGTGAGCTCCACTTTCTTTCCGAAATCCTGGGAGAGCTTCCTGACGACGCGGTTGAGGCGGCTGAAGACCTGCCCGATGGGCACCATTCTGGACCCGATCACCGCCTGCTGCAGCTGGCGCAGGTTCCTCTCCAGGTTCCTCGCGCCCTTGCTGAGATCCACCGCCAGGCCGGTGAACCCCCTTAGAACCAGGAGTTCCTGGCTTATCTGGGAGATGCTCGTGCGGTTTATGACAAGCTCTCCCACGATGTTCATCAGGTTGTCGAGCTTGCGTATGTCGACACGCACCGTCTGGCTGAGACTCTTGAGGGTCATCGACTCATACCCCGCCTCCGCCGCCGCCCTTTCCGGCGGCTCCCTCGACGCCGGAGCCGCGGCCGGAGGAGGCGTGCCCCCGCACTCGACGGCATGGAGCGTCACGCCCTTTCTCTTGCCCAGGCTCCTGGCGATCTGCTTCCGTGTCTTCGCCGAACCGACGACAAGATCGAAGCTGATGGTCTCCGGCGACGACTCGTCGGAGCTGGGCAGGGTAGAGATGATCTCCCCCTGGGAGCGAAGCTTCTCTGAAATCTCGTGCAGCTCCCTGTCGAAGGAGGCGAAGGGGAAGTGGGCCTCGACCCGGTAGAGGGAGTTGTTCCGGCGCAGGTTGTCCAGGAGGCGGTGCTCCTCGTACTCGGTGAGAGTCTCGAGTATTCTCTGGTCGAGCCCCACGTTTTCAAGGGTGACGTCCCTGTCGCCTTCGGCCTTCTCCTCCATGGCCTGGCGGATCCGGCGCAGCTCGGCGCTGATGTCGATGCCCTCTTCCGATCCGGCGGCGCCCACCCTGGCGACGAGGCGGCTGAGGATCTCCACGCCGGAGAAGAGCGCATCCATGGCCCCGTGCCGAAAATCTATCTTGCCCATGCGGAGCATGTCCATGAGGTTCTCGAGGCCGTGGGAGAGATCGGAGACGTTCTTCAGGCCGAGCATGCCCGAGAGCCCCTTCAGGGTGTGCATGGAGCGGAAGAAGTCGTTCACCATGCCGGGGTCCACGTTCCCCTCCTCGGCATCCTTCTCCAGGGCCGTGAGGCGGTCGCCCATGGACTCGAGGAGTTCCTCGGCCTCGATGACGAATTCAGCGTAGGCGGATTTTTCCTTTTTCCCGGCCACTCTCAGTCTCTCCCGTGTCGGTCTTCCCCGGCGGCGGTTCTCACTTGAGCACCCGTCCCACCGCGCCCCTGATCTCCTCGGCGGTGAAGGGCTTGACGATGTACTCCATGGCGCCCAGCTCCATCCCCCGCTTGCGGTCTTCCTCGCTGTCCTCGGTGGTGATGATAATGGTGGGAATGTGCCGGTAGATAGGGTTCTCGCGGACAAAGCTGATCAGCTCCAGGCCGTTGATGTCGGGCATGTTGATGTCCGTTATGATCAGATCCACCTTCCCGGCGGGCAGAACTTTCAGGGCCTCGAAGCCGCTCGCCGCCTCCACGATGTCGTAGTCTCCCGACTCCAGAAGATGCGAGGCTACCAGGGAACGGGTTGTCGAGGAATCATCGACCACCATGATTGTCCTGCTCACTTTCCCCTCCTCCCTTGGCGAAAAAATCAGGCGCCCGCCTTCGAGGCGCCCTCCTGAAGCCTCTTCTCCAGCAGGACCCTCTCCAGGGTCAGACCCGCCTGGGCAAGAAAAATCTCGAGGGCCTGCGTTCCCGGCAAAGGTCCGCTGTCGGGGAGGTTGTCACCGTAAAGAATGACCCTCACCTTTCCGTTGGCCTTCAGCGGAATGGCCACCGCCTCGGGGGGCGTCTGCCCGCCGAGCTGCTCCATGAGGCGCATGTTCCACGGCGTGTCCGCCACGGGGCCCCGGTAGACGCCGTTCAGGCGAACGACTTCTTCCATGATCGACGGCTCGTCGAGAGGTATGGTGGCCCCTCTCACCCCCCCCTTGCGCTCCTTGCCCGAAACCTCCACGCCGAACCCGCCGAGGCCGACGGCGCGCCCCCCCTTCACCACGAAGAGGGCCGCCCGGTTGAGAACCTCCGCGGCGAAGCGAAGGATGAGAAGCCCTATCTCGCTCGTCGCTCTCGGGTTCTGAAGCTCCTGCATCATGTCCTGCAGGAGCGTCATCTCGTCCCTGTTCAGGCCCGCCGACGGGAGGCTGCTCTCTCTCGCGGCAATGGCGGCCTTCTTCTCGCCGATCGCTTCCACCAGGACCTCACGCCCGCCCTTGTCCGGCGCTTCCTTCCGCGCCGCCGGGGCGGCGACGCCGGAGCGGGACTCCTCCAGGGCGGCCTCCAGCCGATCGTAGAATTCACTGCCCGCTCCCCCCCCTTCACCCCCCGCACCGGTGGGCTTGGTCAGGAAGTGCTTCACCCCGAGACCGCTCACCTTGCTCGCCACGTTGTCGTCGGGGTAAGCCGTGACGACAATGACCGGAACCTCCGGCTGTTCGCTCCGCAGCTTCTCGACCAGCTCGATGCCGCCGAGAAAGCCGCGGCCGTCGCTGGTGGGATAGACGATGTCGGTCACCACGATGGGGAGGAAAGTCCGGGAAAACTCCTTCACCGCCCTGAGGGCCTCGTCGGCGCCGTCGCAGGTGACGACCCGGTAGTTGAGCTTCTCCAGCCTCTCCTGCGCCTGCCCGCGAAAGACCGGATCGTCGTCCACCAGGACGAGGCCTCCCCGCGACCCGGAAGGCTCGGCCTCCTCCGTAACCGCGGCTGCTTCCTGCGCCGCGGCGGCGCCCTCCCCCGCTTCGGCGTCCTCTCCCTGCCGGGACCGTTCGTCCATCTTCCGGGTCCCCTCGAGAACGAGCCACTGGGTGTCGATCCCCTTTTCGAGAATGAAGGCGTGGGGGTCCACGCTGACTTCACCCCTGCCCTGTATATCGGAGAGTTCGAAGGTGAAGTCCCCTTCATCCCACGAGAGGAAATAGCCGATGGCCTCCTCGATCTGCTCCTGGACGACCTTCTCCAGAACCTCCTGGTCGATGAGGCGCAGACGGATGAGAATCGCGCCGAGGAGCTCCTTCTGCTCCCCCGACCCCTGAATCTCCAGGGCCTTCTTCAGGTCTTCCGGGCGAACCAGCCCCCGGCCGGAGAGGATCTCCCCCAGGGTCTTGCCCGATCTGGGGGAGATCGTCTGGATGACCCTACCATCGCGGATGAAGATCCTTCCCTCCCGGCCCTCCCTCTCGACCGTCAGGATACCCGACTTCCTGCTGAGGCTGACGATCTGGAGGATGTCGGGCAGGGAGAGATCTTCAAGGTTGCCGACCAGGCTCATAGAACCGCTGCCGCTCCTCGCATAATGGTGAAAAAGCCTCTATTTTCAAACAATAGCCCAAAATGTCTTATAGCATTTCCGCCGGCGCATGTAAACACGGACACGAAATGAAGCTCCCCGCCGCCGACCCGCCTTCGCTAAAGCTTCGTCGGGTTCGCCTTCGCCATTCATCTCCGCAACGAACTGCGGGGTATCCTGGCGAAGGCGAAAAAAAACCCCGGGAGGGCGTACCCTCCCGGGGTTGTGGACCGTTGTTACACGAGGCTTAGAACTTCACCTCGATCCTGTTCATGAAACCCCAGGGGTCGTCGACGCTGGTGCCGTCGTCATTGGTGTAGAAATCACCGGCCGAGAGGTAGCCGATACCGAACGTCCAGGCGAGGTTGTCATAGATGTTGTAGACACCGATGGCATCGAACTCCCATCCCATTGCCTTGTCGACATTGGCGAGGACCTCGTCCCTCTCCGCCCAGATAACCGCGCCGATCAGCGTGAGCCTTTCGGTCGGGCTGGCGGTGACGGTGCCCTTCAGGGAGATGGCGTTGGCGAAGTTCTGGTCGGCCCCCGGCGCGTTGCCGGCGGGCACGCCGGGGCTGCCGTTGAGGTTCATGTAGAGGTTGTCGTAGCCCGGGAAGTCCAGGCCGTTGAAGTGGATGATCGAGTTGTAGGCGGAGTGCTGGTCCATCTTGAGCACGCCCGAATTGTCGAGGCCGGTGTCGTTGCCCTTGGCGTAAGCGAACTCGAGACCCGCGTTGATCATGCCCGCGTTGAAGAAACCGCCGACATAGGCGAGGAAGCCGTCGCGATCGATCTCCGCCTCAGGAGCCGACGCGTCGCCCGTCGCAAAGGCGAGCTCGGACTTGATGGAAACGGGACCGATGGCGCCGTTGGCGAAAACGTCGAACATGTTGAGAGTCCTGTCCCTGGCGATCCCGGCTCCAACACCGAAGGGGATGGGCGTGCCGAGGGTGGTCTCATCCTTGTTGAGGATGTACAGTACCCCGAGCTTCCAGGCGGCCACGTTGGTGACGGCAAAGGCGATGTAGTTCCGGTTGTCGCTGCCGGCGCCGATCAGCTCGTTCTGGAAGGACTCGGCGTTCTTGTCGTACGCGAGTCCCAGGGCCACGCCGCCGAGCTTGTAGACGATCTTCAGGCGGTCCCTCGGGTCCGCCCCGGCGAGGATCTTGCTACCCCAGGTCACGTCCTGGCGGCCGATGACGAAGGTCATCGGCACGCCGGGCCACACGAACTGCATGTACATGTGGTCGAACGCGATGGGGGTCTTGGCGGCGGTCGTGTTCGGCAGGATCACCCTGTTGATCTGACCGGTGACGGGGTCCGTCTCAACCGACTCGGACGGCACGCCGATGCGGGCGCCCCAGAAGCCCTCGTTGATGTCGGCGCGGGCTTTCAGGAACACGTTCTCGGTGAGACCCCAGGTCAGGGTCGTGCGGAAGCGCTGATCGACGAACTCGAAGTCACCTTTCTGGTTGCCGTCGGTGAGCTTCGGCCAGTAGTTGTCAAGATACCAGCTGCGGACGCGCATCTGGCCGTTCATCTCGAAGTGCATGGCCATGGCGGGCGCCACAAAGGCGACCACGAGAACCGAAGCCAGCACGATCGTGAGAAGCTTCTTCATTTGTCTCCTCCTCTTTGACTGTTGCCTATTGCTCTCCCGGATGAAAAACCATCCGGAAGTTACCCTGTATTTACCCTCTTGGAACGACTTCCGTTCTCTTTCCGCGCCGCCTCATCACCTCCTCTGACGATCTCTTTCTTCTTCCTGATTCCTGAACAGACAGCTGTGCGAATCTAAAGTTACGGAAGATTAGCATTACACCACTAACCATGTCAAGTTTTTTCTTGCCCCATCCCGGGCAAAGAAAACCCTGCAAACCGGGGTGGTTACGGGGGAAGATCTCCGGGACTGCCTCTACTCTCCGCCCCCTTCTTCTCTCCCACCCAGGTGGTACCTCCAGACGACGAGAGTCCCCTTTTTCCGGAGGAGCGCCCCCGACGTGCGGTTGACCGCCATGAAGACCTCCTGCCTTCCGTCTCCGTCGGTGTCGGCCAGGGACACGTCGGCGACATATCCCTCCTGTTTTCGGCTCCGGAGAACCTCGACCAGTCTCCCGTCCTCCCATTGCAGCAGGACGGCGGCGCCCTTATCGAACTTGCGCAGGTTCGGCAGAACCTTTCCCGGGCCGGAGAGGTTCCTGGGAACGGTGACGTAGACGCTGCCGTCCGCGCCGTCCCGCCAGCTCATGACCCTGCCCTGGAAGGCGGCAAAGAGATCCGTAAAGAGGTCCTTCCCGCTCACTTCGTCAATCGTGTCATTGGTGAAGAAGCCTTCCTCGACAGTGCCGTCGGAGAGCTGCGGGCCGAAGAGGTCCCTGGGATCTACCCGAAGGGGGTACCCGCCGAAGCGTTCCCCGGTCTGATACAGCATCTCACCCTCGCGGGAATAGACGCGGAGGTTCCCGGCATCGTTCAGCGAGAGGACCTCGACAGCGTCGTCCCCGTCCACATCCGCCAGGAGAAGACCGAAAATATCGACCCCCGCGGGCAGGGCCGGCCCGTCCGTCGGACGGAAGGACCCGTCCTCCCAGACGTGTTCCCTGACACCCCCGGCGAAGACGGTGTTCACGCCGGAGCGCTGGCCGAGCAGGATATTTCCGCCTCCGGGCTTCTCGAAGACCCTGACGTAGAGCCCTTCGGCCCCGCCGAGAGCGTGCCACTCGCCCTGACCCCA